>CAYRLV010000292.1:0-3555 GCA_964425155.1 uncultured Ornithinicoccus sp.
TCGTGTTGTACAGGTCGGGGTACATCGAGTCGTCGTGGTTGCCCCAGATGGCCAGGCCCTTGATGTCCGAGACCGAGACGTCCAGCTTCTTGGCCAGCTGCCCCTTGGCGCGGTTGTGGTCCAGGCGGGTCAACGCGTTGAACCGCTCCCGCGGGATGTCCGGTGCGTTGGTCATCGCGATGAGCGCGTTGGTGTTGGCCGGGTTGCCGGTGACCAGCACCTTGATGTCGTCCGCCGCGACCTTGTTCAGAGCCGCACCCTGTCCGGTGAAGATCTTGCCGTTCGCCGAGAGCAGGTCGGCCCGGTCCATGCCCTCCTTGCGGGGCATCGCGCCCACGAGCAGGGCGACGTTGGCGCCGTCGAAGATCGTCTCGGCGTCGTCGCCGGTCTCGACGCCGGCCAGCGCCGGGAACGCGCAGTCGTCCAGCTCCATGACCACACCCTCGAGCGCCTTCAGGGCCGGCGTGACCTCCAGCAGCCGCAGCTCGACCGGGGTGTCGGGGCCGAACAGCGCACCGCTGGCGATGCGAAAGAGCAGGCTGTAGCCGATGTTTCCGGCGGCGCCGGTGACGGCGACCTTCACGGGAGTGGTGCTCACGGTGACGACCCTTCAGACGAGGCGGACAGGGGTGGACTCTCCAGGGAAGTGACGTTAGCAGCGTGGCGCGCGTCACTCCGCCGTGAGGCATCCCCGCCCCGGCTTGTCGCGGAGCGAGGAAGGGGAGGGGCTCAGGTGCGCAGGCCGTCGAGCACCACGTGGACCATCCGCTCGGCCTGCTCCGGCTCGAGCGCGCCCATCATCGTGCAGCCGCCGACCAGGCGGGTGACGTCGGAGGCGGACACGTCCGTGCGGACCACGCCGGCCTGCTGCGCCCGCTCGAGCATCGCGGTCATCGCGGCGGAGACGGTCTCCCGGGAGTGCGTCATGGTCGCGGAGCCCTTGCCGATGGCGTCGAAGAGCTGCTGGAACAGCGCGCGCTTGGACACCGCATACGCACTGAACTCGGTGATCCAGGTGGTGAAGGCGGCCCAGACGTCGTCCTGCTCGACCAGCTCGTCGGCGCGGCGCGCGATGGCGTCGACGTCGTTCTTGTAGATGGCCTCGAGCAGGTCCAGGCGGGTGGGGAAGCGACGGTAGAGGGTGCCGATGCCCACGCCGGCGCGGCGGGCCACGTCCTCGAGCGGGGCGTCGGCCCCGTGCTCGACGAACTCGGCGCGGGCCGCCTCGATCAGCTTGGCCTGGTTGCGCTGCGCGTCGGCCCGCAGGGGACGTTCCGTCGTCGCCGAGCCGGACGCCTTCGGCGTCACCACCACAGCACCTCCGTCACTCGCCCGCCGGGCCCGTCCCGACGGCTTGCCACAAAAGACTTGCAAAGCGGAGGGGGCCTCCGTATCGTAATGGAGGGCGCCTCCACTTATCCATCATACCCCTCGAAGGACTGACTGCATGTCCGCTCAGACTAACCTCCTGCTGCGCGAGGCATCTCCACCTGCGCAGCCCCGGGGCAGCAAGACCGTGCTGCTCTCCGTCATCCTGGTCGCGCAGCTGATGGTCGTGCTCGACGTGAGCATCGTCAACGTGGCCCTGCCCTCGATGCAGCACGCGCTCGGGTTCTCCGCGAGCTCGCTCTCGTGGGTGCTCAACGCCTACACCCTGGCCTTCGGCGGCCTGCTGCTGCTCGGGGCCCGGGCCGGCGACATCCTCGGCCGCCGTCGGGTCTTCCTCGCCGGCGTCGCCGTGTTCACCTTCGCCTCGCTCGCCGGTGGCCTGGCCACCACCGAGTGGTGGCTGCTCGTGGCCCGCGGGGTGCAGGGGGCGGGTGCGGCCTTCGCCGCGCCCGCCGTGCTCGCCATCCTGGCCACCGAGTTCCCGGGGGAGCGCGAGCGCACCCGCGCGCTCGGCCTCTACAGCGCCGCCTCCGTCGGCGGAGCCGCCATCGGCCTGGTCGCGGGCGGCCTGCTCGTGCAGCTGGCCTCGTGGCGCTGGGTGATGTTCGTCAACGTGCCGGTGGGGATCGCCCTGCTGGTCGCCGCCGTCGTGGTCGTGCCCCGGGGGACACGTGCCACCGGGCGGTTCGACCTCGCCGGCGCGGTGACCTCGACCGCCGGGATGACCGCCCTGGTCTACGGATTCGTCCACGCGGCCTCTGCCGGCTGGCAGGACTCGACCACCCTCGGCTCGTTCGCCATCGGGCTCGTCCTGATGAGCGCGTTCGTGCTCGTCGAGCGGCGAGCGGCGACCCCGGTGGTGCCGCTCGGGCTGTTCGCCGACCCCGGACGGGTCGGGGCCTATGTCGGCCGGCTGCTGCTCATGGCCGGGATGGCGGGGATGTTCTTCTTCCTCACCCTGTTCCTCCAGGACATCCAGGGCTACGAGCCGCTGCGCACCGGTATGGCGTTCCTGCCCGTCACGGTGGCGCTGTTCACCTCGGCACAGCTCAGTGCGCGCGTGTGGGTGGAACGGTTCGGCCCGCGAGCGGTGATCCTGGCCGGCCTCGCGGTCTCGACCCTGGGTCTGGTCTGGCTGAGCCGCCTCGGCGTGGGCGACAGCTACCTCGACGTCCTCGGGCCGCTGGTCCTGTTCGGCGCCGGCAACGGGGCGGCCTTCGTCCCGCTCACCACCGTCGGACTCTCCGGCGTCGCGCCGGAGCAGTCCGGTGCCGCCTCCGGGCTGATGAACGCCATGCAGCAGGTCGGCGGGTCGCTCGGGCTGGCCGTGCTGGTCACGGTCTTCGGCACCGCGAGCCGCAGTGCCGACCCGCTGCCCGGCGGGAGCGCGACGGCGCAGGCGCACCACGCGTTCGCGGTGGGCGCCGACTGGGCGTTCCTCACGTCCGCTGCGCTGCTGGTGCTCACCATCTTGTTGGTGGTCGGGTTGGTCCGGTCGGCTCCCCGGCCACCCGCGGGCGTGGCGATCGAGGAGCCGAGCGCCGCCGCCGGATAGCGTCGGGTGCGTGCCCACCCCCGAGTTCGTGCTCCGCCTGCGCGAGAAGATCGGCCACGACTTCCTGCCGATGGCGGGCACGACCGGGGTGGTCCTCGACGGCGACCGGCTGCTGCTCGGCCGGCGCGCGGACACCGGGCGGTGGGCGGTGCCGAGCGGCATCCTCGAACCCGGCGAGCAGCCTGCGGAGGGTGTGCTCCGCGAGGTCGAGGAGGAGACGGGCGTGGTCGCGGCGGTCGAGGCGCTGACCAGCACCCACGTGCTGCCCCCGGTGACCTACCCGAACGGTGACCGGGCGCAATACCTCGATCTCACCTTCCGGTGCCGCTACCTGCACGGCGAGGCCAGGGTCAACGACGACGAGTCGCTGGAGGTCGGCTGGTTCGACCTCGACGCGTTGCCCGAGCTGTCCCCGCACTCGCGGTTCAAGCTCGACCTGGCGCTGGGGTTCACCGGCACCACCTGGTTCGACGGCCTCGACGGCCGCACGCCCCCGTCCCGGTCCCGCTGACTCCCGTTGGCAATGGTTGTTGGATCCGAGGCGGGTTTCCCGCCTCGGATCCAACAACCATTCGCAGCAAGCGACGGGGGTCCCGGGTCGGGTGCCGGGG
>CAYRLV010000292.1:3655-5173 GCA_964425155.1 uncultured Ornithinicoccus sp.
GGTCGGGCGGGTCAGGACAGCGTGGCCAGCGCGGCGTTGAAGCTCTCGGACGGACGCATGACCGCGGCCGCCTTGGTCGGGTCGGGCCGGTAGTAGCCGCCGATGTCCGCCGGGTTGCCCTGCACGCCGATCAGCTCGGCGTTGATCTTCTCCTCGTCGGCCGCCAGCCGCTCGGCCAGCGGTGCGAACGTGGCGGCCAGCTCGGCGTCGTCGGTCTGCGCCGCCAACTCCTGGGCCCAGTACATCGCCAGATAGAAGTGGCTGCCGCGGTTGTCGATCTGACCGAGCTTGCGGGCGGGCGACTTGTTCTCGTTGAGCAGCGTCTCGGTGGCCCGGTCGAGCGCGTCCCCGAGCACGCGGGTGTGCGGGTTGCCGCGCGAGGCCTCGTGCCGGAAGCTCTCGGCCAGCGCCAGGAACTCGCCCAGGCTGTCCCAGCGCAGGTAGTCCTCCTCCAGCAGCTGCTGCACGTGCTTGGGCGCGGACCCCCCGGCGCCGGTCTCGAACAGGCCGCCGCCGTTCATCAGCGGCACCACGGACAGCATCTTGGCGCTGGTGCCCAGCTCGAGGATCGGGAACAGGTCGGTGTTGTAGTCACGCAGGACGTTGCCGGTGACCGAGATGGTGTCCTCGCCCCGGCGGATCCGCTCGACGGACAGCTTCGCCGCCTCGACCGGCGACATGAGGCGCAGGTCGAGCCCGTCGGTGTCGTGCTCGGGCAGGTAGGCCTCGACCTTCGCCCGGAGGTTGCGGTCGTGCGCCCGCTCGGGGTCCAGCCAGAACACCGCGGGCGACCCGGTCTCCCGGGCCCGCGACACGGCCAGCTTGACCCAGTCGCGAATCGGCGCGTCCTTGGTCTGGCAGGCCCGCCAGATGTCGCCGGGGGAGACCTCGTGCTCGAGCAGCACTTCGCCCGCCTTGTTGACGACCTGGACGGTGCCGGCCTCGGCGATCTCGAAGGTCTTGTCGTGGCTGCCGTACTCCTCCGCCTTCTGCGCCATCAGGCCGACGTTGGGCACCGACCCCATCGTCGTAGGGTCGAAGGCGCCGTGCTCGCGGCAGTCGTCGATGACCGCCTGGTAGACGCCCGCGTAGGAGCTGTCCGGGATGACCGCGAGGGTGTCGTGCTCCTCGCCGTCCGGCCCCCACATGTGTCCCGAGGTGCGGATCATGGCCGGCATCGAGGCGTCGACGATCACGTCGCTCGGCACGTGCAGGTTGGTGATGCCCTTGTCCGAGTTGACCATCGCCAGTCGCGGACCGTCGGCGAGGCCCTGCTCGATCGCCGATCGCACGCCCTCGCGCACGTCCTCCGGCAACGCGTCGAGGCCGGAGAGGATCGAGCCGAGCCCGTTGTTGGGGGACAGCCCGGCGGCGGCCAGCTGCTCGCCATACTGCTCGAACACCGCGGGCAGGAAGGCGCGCACGACGTGCCCGAAGATGATCGGGTCGGACACCTTCATCATCGTGGCCTTGAGGTGGACCGAGAAGAGCACGTCGTCGGCCTTCGCGCGGGCGACC
>CAYRLV010000293.1:0-5170 GCA_964425155.1 uncultured Ornithinicoccus sp.
ACCGGCACCGAGCCCGCATACGCGTTGGGCACGCCGAGGTGCCGCGCCCAGTCCCCGCCGATGCCGAGCTTGCCGGCGGCCTCGTGCAGGTCGTCGTCGGCCATCCCCTCGGCCAGTTGCACGAACGCGGTGTTGCAGGAGTGCGCGAAGTCGGTGGAGAACGGCACCGAGCCGAACGACTCGCCCTCGTAGTTCTTGACCTGCAGCCCGTTGACCACGGTCGTCCTGGGGCAGTCCACGACCCTGCTCGGCTTCAGCCCGTGCGAGAGCAGGGAGTAGGTCGTGGCGACCTTCAGGGTCGAGCCCGGGGCGTAGTGGCCGGTCAGCGCGCGGTCGAAGCCGAACGCCGGCGAGTTGGCCACCGCGAGCAGGTTGCCGGTGCGCACGTCGACCGCGACCAGGGCGGAGGGGGTCGAACCGGTGCTCGCCAGGGCCTGCTCCGCAGCTTCCTGGGTGTCGCGGTCGAGGGTCAGCTTCAGCGGCTTGCCGTCCTCGGCCCGCTGCTCGAACAGCACCGTGTCCGGGTGACCCTTCGGGGTGACGGTCAGGCCCGGCGTGGGGGCCATCAGCTCGTCGTAGGCACCCTGCAGGCCGCTCGTGCCCGCGTAGTCACCGGCGTGGTAGCGCTCCGGGTCCTTCTTGACCATCTCCGCGGTCACCGGCCCGAACCCGCCGAGCAGCGGCTGGCCGAACGTGCGGGTCGGCGCGAGCGGCTGGGTGCGCGGCAGGGCGAGCACGCCGACGATGTCGTCCAGCTGCTGCTTGTGGTCCGCGTAGTCGCTCTGCCGGTAGGTGATGACCGGGATCGGCCCCCGGCGGCCCGCCTGGTGCGCCGCCTTGAGCTTGTCCACCAGGGTGTCCGGCGCGAAGCCGACGACCTCGGCGAGAGCCCTCGCGGACGCGGGCTTGGCGTTCACCGGGTCCAGCACGATGTCGTGGACCGGCTGATTGGTCATCAGCGGCGTGCCGCCACGACCGAGCACCTGGCCGCGCTTGCCGGGCTGCTCCTCGACCGCGAACGCACCGCCGGCCGACAGCTTGGGGTGCCACAGCGATCCGTCGCCGATCCGGATCGCCCACCGGTCGTCGGCGTTCGCGGAGCTCTCATGGGTCAGCGCGACCTGGTCGGTGTAGGACCAGGTGACCCCCTTGCGCAGCGTCCATGCCACGTTCAGCCGGGCCGTCGCGCGGTCGCCCTCGCGGTCCACGGACTGCACCGCCACCTTGACCGGCACACCCTCGAGCGCGGCGGTCGCGGTGGCGTAGTTGTCGGCGACACCCTGCGGCGTCGACCCCGCATACCGGACCTTGTCCAGCGTGCCGTTGGACCAGGCGTCGGCGAACGATTGCGCGGCGGCGCGCGCCCCCTGGTCCAGCCGGTCCTGCTCCGCGCGCTGCTTCCAGACGACGGTGCCCCCGGCGGCGATGGCCACGAGGACGCCGGCCAGCCCCGCCGACAGGAGGACTCGTCGACTCATGGCTGCGCCTCGCGGGGCGCGTGCGTGTCGGGCCCTCGCGAAGTATCGGAGCGAAGCGCAGAACTTCGTGGGGTGATCATGGCTCCATCCAACCTCACGAGGTGGGCACGACTTGGGAGGAGCACTCCCGCACGGTCGGAGAACGTGGCAGGCTCCCGTCATGGAGAGCACGATGCAGACCACGCCCCTGCTCATCTCGCGCCTGCTCGTCACGGGGACGACGCTGCACGCCGACCAGGAAGCGGTGACCTGGACCGCCGACGGACCGAGACGGACCTCGTATGCGGAGCTGGGCCGCACGTGCGCGCGGCTGGCCCATGCGCTCCGCGGCCTGGGCATCGACGGCGACCAGCGGGTCGCGACGTTCATGTGGAACAACGCCGAGCACCTGGCGGCCTACCTCGCCGTGCCGTCGATGGGCGCCGTGCTGCACGCGCTCAACATCCGGCTCTTCCCCCAGCAGTTGATCTACGTCACCAACCACGCGGAGAACCAGGTCGTCATCGTCGACAACACCCTGGCCGAGCCGTTCAGCAAGCTGTTGCCGCACCTCACCACGCTGCGCCACGTCATCGTCAACGGGCCGGTGAGCGACGAGGTGCGGGCCGCGCTCGGCGCGCCGGAGCACATCGAGGCCGTGCACGACTGGACCGAGCTGCTGGCGGACCAGCCGGAGCGCTTCGAGTGGCCCGAGCTGGACGAGAACTGCGCCTCCTCGATGTGCTACACGTCCGGCACGACCGGCAACCCCAAGGGTGTCGCCTACTCGCACCGGTCCAACGTCCTGCACGCGATGCAGGCGGCGATGAACTCCTCGATGGAGGTGCGCGAGGGGGACCGGTTGCTCGCGATCGTGCCGATGTTCCACGCCAACACGTGGGGTCTGCCCTACACCGCGATGGTGGCCGGCGCGTCGCTGATCCTGCCGGATCGCTTCCTGCAGGCGGAGCCGCTGGCCCGGATGATCGAGTCCGAGCGGGTGACCGGCGGCGGGGCGGTCCCGACGATCTGGACCGAGGTGCTGCGCTACCTCGACGAGCACCCCACCGACACCTCGTCGGTCCGGTCCGTCGTGGTCGGCGGGTCGGCTTGTCCGCCGTCGCTGATGTCGGCCATGCACGAGCGACACGGGATCGAGGTGATCCACGCGTGGGGGATGACCGAGACCTCGCCGTTGGGTTCGACGGCGGTCCCGCCGGCCGCGGCGACCGGCGAGGAGCACTGGCGCTACCGCCGGACCCAGGGCCGCCTGGCACCCTTCGTCGAGGGGCGCCTCGTCGGGCCGGATGGCACCGAACAGCCGTGGGACGGGCAGAGCGTGGGCGAGCTCGAGGTGCGTGGCCCGTGGATCGCCGCGGGCTACTACGAGGGCCCGCAGCCGACCGAGGCCGACCGGGCGGAGGCGGCGGCGAAGTTCGACGACGGGTGGCTGCGCACCGGTGACGTCGGCACGCTGACGGCGGACGGCTTCCTCACCCTCACCGACCGGTCCAAGGACGTCATCAAGTCCGGCGGCGAGTGGATCTCGTCGGTCGAGCTGGAGAACGTGCTGATGGGGCACCCCGCCGTGGCCGAGGCGTCGGTGGTCGGCGTCCCGGACGACAAGTGGGGTGAGCGGCCGCTCGCGACCGTCGTGTTGCTCGAGGGGGAGACCTGTGACGCGGCGACGCTCAAGGACTACCTCGAGGGCAAGGTCGCGCACTGGCAGGTGCCCGAGCGGTGGGCGTTCATCGACGAGGTGCCGAAGACGAGCGTGGGCAAGTTCGACAAGAAGGTGCTGCGGCGGCGTTACGCGGACGGCGAGCTCAGCGTCGAGACGTCCTGAACCCCTCGCCCCGCGCCCCGGCCGCTGACCGGCGAGGTGTCCCGATCGACTGCCGCTGCGTCAGCAGGCGGCGTTGACGTCCACGGCGCTGTCGCCCTCGGACGTCTTGGTCGGCGTCGGCTTGGTGGTGTGCTTGGCACCGGGGTTCTTCTGCTTGCCCGTGCCTGCCTGCTGCTTGTGCTTCTTGGGCTGGGGCGGGTGGATCGCCTTGCGAACCATCCGGTGCATCTTGGCGAAGTCGGGGTGGACCGTGTTGGTGTTGGTGTTGGTGAACGCCAAGCTGGTCATCGTCCCCTTCTGCATCCGCTCGACCAGGGTGACGAAGGCCTTGAGCTCCTGCTGGGGGACGTCCGTCTGCAGGTTCTCCTTGAGGACCTTGGCGAGGGCGGGGTACTTCTCGATCATGCTCACGGGGTTGACCTGGCTGACGATCGCCCCCACCATGCAGCGCTGGCGCCGCATCCGGCTGAAGTCGTCGGTGGTCGCGCGGGACCGTGAGTACCACAGGGCCTGGCGCCCGTTGAGGTGCTGCTGCCCGGGCTCGAGCCAGCCCTTGATGCTGCCGGGGACGATCGCGCCGTTCTCGACCTTGCCGCCGATGGGCAACCGCTCCTTGACGTCGATGTCGACGCCGCCCATGGCGTTGACGAGGGAGCTGAAGCCCTTGAGGTCGACGATCACGGTGTAGTCGATGTCCAGGCCGGTGACCTGGGTCAGCACCTGCTGGGTGGTCATCAGGCCCGGCTTCGCGACCCCCTTGAAGAGGTCCTTGTGGTCGAGGGCGAGGGTCCACACCGCGTTCATCAGGCACTGGCTGCCGCAGTCGTAGCCGTCGGGGTAGAGCTTGTGCAGCGGGTTCTTCTTCGGGAAGGGGACGTCCTGCAGGTTGCGCGGCACGCTGACCAGCACGCTGTCGCCGGTCTTGGTGTTGACCGACGCGATGATCATCGAGTCGGTGCGCACGCCGACGCGGTCGTCGCCCGCGTCGGAACCGAGCAGCAGGATGTTGACGCGGGGGGTCTTCGCCCAGGGGTCGACCGGGTCGTTGACGTCCGGCCGCGCGTGGTTCGGGTTCTGCGGTGTCCGGTTCTGGTCCCCCGTGAAGATGGTGTGCAGCAGGTCCCGGTGCACGTTGAGCAGGCGGACCGCCTGCACGGAGGGGACCACGACGACCAGGCACATCAGCAGCGTGAAGCCGCGCAGCAGCCAGGTCCGGGACGGCTCGAGGTTGCCGGGCTCGGTCTGCTGGGAGGTGAGCACGATCTGCGCCACCCAGATCACTGCGCCCACGACGATGACCACGGTGAGGAAGACGAGCCGCTCGGGAGTCACCGCGAGGTCGATCAGCGAGCTCTTGACCCCCTCGGACGCGAGATCGGCGATCAGGGCGATCACGCAGGCGAGGAAGCCGGCGAGGACCACGAGGCCGGTGGTGCGGTGCTTGGTGAAGGACAGCCCGGCCCCGGGGATCACGGTGCCGAGCGCGGTCAGGCCGAGGAACCGGCGCGTGTCGTGCCTGCGGTCCTGCCGTCGCTCCGCCTGCGCGTGGACGCGCGGGCCGGCGACGTCACGCGGCAGGTAGGACATCCGGGAACCTTTCCTTGACAAGTGGGTGGGGCGCGCGCGTTTCGTCGGGCGCAGGACCGTTCCCGAGGAACAAGCATGCCGCACGATCCCCGAGAGTGCTCCACTACCTCAGACGTCTGAGCCTGCCAGAAGGTTCGCCGGTTTTGGTGAACCTGCCGGCCGCCGGTAGCCTGTGGCTCGCCTACGGGGCGTCTCTCGCCGCTCCGCGATGGCGGGCTGGTTCCAGCCTGGAGGTGTCGCATAGTGGCCTAGTGCGCCCGCCTGCTAAGCGGGTTGAGGA
>CAYRLV010000294.1:0-5132 GCA_964425155.1 uncultured Ornithinicoccus sp.
CGATATTTACGCAGGTCAGCGGCCGTGGAGGAAGGTGGAGGGGATTCTCCCGCCAGCCGTCGTCGAGGGCGCCGCCGACCGGGCCGCCGACCGCGCGGCCGACCAGGGCACCGGTTCCGGAGCACGAGGCACCGGCCGATGAACGCCACTACGGGTGACGACGTGGGGAGAAGTGGGTGATGATGGATGGACACGTGGGTGGACCGCCGCCCTGCCCCGCCCGAAGGAGAACCTTGGTGAGTGCGCCCCAGACGTCGACCGACTTGTTCGGGCAGGATCGGGGCATGGCCCCCGGACGCGATCCCGAGCACACCGGCGACACCGACAACGGGGGCGGCCCAGGCGTCGACGACGGCGATCGCTCCCAGGTGCTCCGCGTCGCGCACGACATCCGCGAGGCCATCGCCTCGGTCATCGAGGGCAAACCCGACGTGATCACCACCGCCGTGACCGTGCTGCTCGCCGAGGGGCACCTGCTGATCGAGGACGTCCCGGGGGTCGGCAAGACGATGCTGGCCAAGGCCCTGGCCCGGTCGATCGACTGCACCGTCCGCCGGGTGCAGTTCACCCCCGACCTGCTCCCCAGCGACATCACCGGGGTCAGCGTGTTCAACCAGGACGCGAGGGCCTTCGAGTTCCGGCGTGGCGCCATCTTCGCCAACGTCGTCGTCGGCGACGAGATCAACCGTGCCTCACCCAAGACGCAGTCCGCGCTGCTGGAGTGCATGGAGGAGGGGCAGGTCACCGTGGACGGTGAGACCTACCCGTTGGCGCGCCCGTTCATGGTGATGGCCACGCAGAACCCGATCGAGATGGAGGGCACCTACCCGCTGCCGGAGGCCCAGCGGGACCGCTTCATGGCCCGGATCTCGATGGGCTACCCGGCCTCCCGGTCCGAGTTGGACATGCTCGAGACCCATGGCGCCGAGTCACCGCTCGACGACCTCAAGCCGGTGACCGACGCCGCGACGGTCAGCGCGTTGGTCGGCCAGGTGCGGGCCATCTACACCAGCCCCGCCGTGCGCCAGTACGTCGTCGACCTGGCCACCGCCACACGCAAGAGCCCCGCGCTGCGCCTGGGCGCCAGCCCGCGGGCCAGCCTGCAGCTGCTGCGCGCGGCCCGGGCGCACGCGGCGCTCGCCGGGCGGGACCACGTCCTGCCCGACGACGTCCAGGCGCTGGTCTCCCCCGTCCTGGCGCACCGGGTGATCCTCACCGGTGAGACGCAGCTGGCACACCGCTCGGCCTCCGACGTGCTGCGCGACCTGGTGCAGCGGGTGCCGGTGCCGACCCCCACCGGATGAACCCACGATGAGTCAACCCCGACGCCGACGGCACACCCTCACCACCCGGGGGCGCTGCTTCGTCGCGGCGGGAACCACGCTCACCCTGGGTGGCATGCTGCTCGGCTTCTCCGACCTGACCCGCATCGGCGTCCTGCTGGTCGTGCTCCCGCTCGCCGCGCTGCTGCTCGCCCGTCGGCGGCCGCCCACCATCGCCATCGCCCGCGAGGTGCAGCCCGCCCGCCTCCAGCTGGACCAGCGCGCGGACGTGCACGTCACCTTCCAGAACCGTGGCAACCGGCGCAGCCCGCTCTTCCTGGCCGAGGAGCAGCTCGACTACGCCCTGGGTGACCGCCCCCGGTTCGTCCTGCCGCGGATGGAACCGGGAGCGCGTCGGCGGCTGACCTACCGGGTCCGCAGTCACGTCCGTGGCCGTCACGTGCTCGGGCCGGTCGCGCTGCGCCAGCGGGACCCCTTCGGACTCACCCACGTCGGTCTGCTGCTGCGCTCGACGACCGAGGTCATCGTCCTGCCCCGCATCGAGCCGCTGGGCGGCGCCCGGCCCCGTGGCGAGGGCATGGGCAGCGAGGGCGAGATCCCGCACATGGTCGCGTCGCACGGCGAGGACGACGTGACCATCCGCACCTACCGGGAGGGCGACGAGCTGCGCCGGGTGCACTGGCCGGCCACCGCGCACCGCGGCGAGATCATGGTGCGCCAGGAGGACCGCCCGGCCCGCCGGCGCGCCGTGCTCCTGCTCGACACGCGCAGCGCCGCGCACCAGGGCTCTGGCAGTGCCGGGTCGTTCGAGTGGGCGGTCAGCGCGGTCGCGTCGATGGCGGTCCAGCTCGCCGGTCAGGGGTATGCCGTGCACCTCGTCGACGGCGGGGCGGCCCTCGGCGGCGAGAGCGCGCTGCCGCCGGACCTGGACGTCATGCTCGGGACCCTCGCCCTGGTGGAGACCGGCCCGGCCGAGGGACTGGACGCCGCGATCCGCGAGGGTCAGACCCTGGCGGCGACCGGCGGCGTCGTGATCGCGGTGGCGGCCGACCACGACGAGGACGCGATCCGACGGCTCACCGCGGTCCGCCAGCCCGGCAGCGTGGGGCTGCTCCTGCTGCTCGACGCCGCCAGCTTCGGCGAGCGACGGGACCAGGAGGTGTCCGAGGAGACCCTGGCGCTCGCCGCCATCCCCGGCGCCGCCGGCTGGGGCACCCAGGTGGTGCGCGCCGGGCAGTCGGTCCGCTCCGTGTGGGACCGGGCGACCACCGTGGGGGCGCTGCACCAGGTGGGTGCGCGATGAACCGGGCGCGGATCCCCGACGGACTGCTCGCCGCGTTGGCGTTGCTGGTGGCCAGCTGGCCGCTCACCACGTTGCTGACCCCGTCGAGCTGGGTCCGGCCGGCCGTGCTGCTGGTGCTGCTCGCGGCCGTGCTCGGGATGGCCGGTCGGGCGGCCGGCCTGCGCGGATTCGTGGTGTTCGCGGGGCAACTGGTGATCATGGTGCTCGCCCTCGTCTGGATCTTCCTCGCCGACCACCTCTGGTACGGCCTGCCGACCCGCGACACCCTCGGGGACGCGCAGGCGCTGGTCGAGCAGACGGTGCACACCATCCGGCACTTCGCCGCGCCCGCCCCGACCGGACCCGGCATCATCTTCGTGGTCGCGGCCTCGCTCGGCCTGCTCGCGGTGGTCATCGACTACCTGGCAGTGACCCGCCGCTCCCCCGCCCTGACCGGGCTGCCGCTGCTCGTCGTCTTCCTGGTCTCGGCCGCCAACAGCGGGTCGTCCCTCAACCCGGTCTACTTCCTGGCGCTGGCCTTCATGTGGCTGATCCTGCTGGCCCGGCAGGGCTCCTCGCTGTTGTCCCGCTGGGCCTCCACGGACGCCACCCCGGCCACCCCCACGCGCGACCTCGACGACGCCCGGGGGCTGGCCGGCCACGCGTCCATGGCCCGGGCGCTCGGGGTGACCACCCTCGTGGTCGCCCTGGCCGTGCCCGCGTTCCTGCCGCACCTGCCGCCGCACTACTTCGCCGACGGCCTCGGGCGCAGCTCGAGCGGCTCCGGTGGCAACGGGACCGTGGGATTCACCCAGACCCTCGACCTGACCGCCGACCTCGCCAGCACCGACACCACCCCGGTCGTGACCTACCGCACCAACGACCCGCTGCCGCCGCCGCTGCGGGTGACGACGACCTCCGAATACGACGGCCAGCGCTGGCAGCCGGAGCCGCGTGCCGTCGACGACATCGCCTCGTCGAGCTCGCCGGACGTCCGCAACCCGGTCGGGTTGACCGCGGGCGAGCCCAAGACGAAGTACCGGATCAAGGTGACGAGCAACCGGCTCAACGCCCCCCAGCTGGCGGCACCGTCCCCGGTCGCCGGAGCCGACCTCGACGGCGTCAAGTGGGGTCTCACCCCCGACGACCGCTCCGTCCTCGTCGACCGGCGCCCGGACCGCTACACCGTGACCTTCTGGCAGATCGGCAGGAAGATCCATGCCGAGAACTTCGCCGACGACCCGACCCGGCTGGCCGGCGTGACGCCGGCGGACCTGCAGGTGGACCCCCAGTCGAAGGACCGGGTCACGGCGCTGGCGCAGCGCGTGGTCGGCGACGCGGCGGCGCCGTTGGGCAAGGCGATCCGCATCCAGGACTACCTTCGTGACTCCAGCCGGTTCACCTACTCGCTCACCCTGGCCAAACCCCGTGAGGACGCCAACGGTGACCGGCTCGACCCGATCAGCCACTTCCTGGTCACCAAGCAGGGCTACTGCACCCAGTTCGCCACGGCGATGGTCATGATGGCGCGCTCCCAGGGCATCCCGGCGCGCATGGCGATCGGTTTCCTCCCCGGCAGCGACGACGGCAACGGCCTCTACACGGTGACCGAGTCCGACGCGCACGCCTGGCCCGAGCTCTACCTGCCGGGACTCGGGTGGACGCGGTTCGAACCGACCCCGTCGGTGCGTTCCGGCGAGCCACCGGACTACGCCGAGCGGACGCCGACCGGAGCCGTCGCCGGTGGACGCCCCGTGGACGCCCAACCGAACCCCCAGGCCACCCAGCCGGGCGCGCCGAAGCGGGACATCACCGCCCGCCAGGAGTTCGACACGGCGGCGGTGCCACCTCCCACGACGGCGACCGACCCGGCCTGGCGGGACTGGCTCCCCTGGGGCGCCGGGCTGGTGCTGCTGCTGGGCGGTCTGGTCCTACCGCTCGCCGGCAGCTACCGCCGGCGGCGGCTCGCCGGCACCGGCGACCCGGTCGAGGCGCAGTGGGCGAGCTTCGCCGCCCGGATGTCCGACTACGGGGTCACCACGCCGCACGGACGCACGCCCCGACAGCTGCAGCGCTACTACCTGCAACACACCGACCTGGACGAGCAGGCCCGGGAGGCGATGCAGCGCGCGCTGCAGACGCTCGAACGCTCCCGCTACGCCGTGCCCACCGACACGCCGCTGAGCATCGGCGCGGACACCAGGGAAGTGCTGCGCGACGTGACCTCGACCCGGTCGTGGTCGGCCCGGCTGCGCGCCCTGCTCTGGCCGAACAGCGGCCGTGAGCAGCTGCGGCTGTGGTGGCGGTCGCTGCTCGCGTGGTTCGGTGGACCGGCCAGGGCGGTCGGCGACCGGGTCGACTCCTGGGAGGACCAGCAGCGCCGCCGGCGTCAGGCCGCCCGCGACCGAAGACACTGAAGGCCCCGCTCCGGGCCTCGCTCGGGCCTCGCTCGTGTCCTCGCGCTGTCGTCGTCAGACTGAATCCGACCGGACCGACTCCTCGGCGCTGCGGGCCTCGCTCGTGCCTCGCTCGTGTCCTCGCGCTGTCGTCGTCAGACTGAATCCGAC
>CAYRLV010000295.1:0-5124 GCA_964425155.1 uncultured Ornithinicoccus sp.
GCCGCGGCAGAGGGACTCAGCGGCGGGGGGTCTTGGGGGCGACCAGCCGCGTGGCGTTCCAGTCGGCGCCGGCACCGGCGCTGCCCGAGGCGTGCAGCCCGGCGGTGCGCGCGGCCTCCTCGACGTCGCTGGCGTCGACGTGGTCGGGCCGTCCGACCTTGGGGGTAACCAGGACGACGAACCCTCCGTCGGCGAGCGTGGTGAGCGCGTCCATGACGTCGTCGATCAGGTCACCATCGCCGTCCCGCCACCACAGCAGCACCGCGTCCGCAACCCCGTCGTAGTCGTCGTCCTCGAGCTCGGATCCGATGACGTCCTCGATCGCGAGCCGCAGGTCGTCGGCCACGTCGTCGTCGTAGCCGAACTCCTGCACGATCTGTCCTGGGGCGAAACCCAGCTTCTCCGCCGGGCCGCTAGCCGACGCCGCTTGCGCGGTCGCAACCACCTGTCGTGTCCCTTCCAGAGGCCGACCCGGGCGGGTCGGCGCGAGCGTGTTGTCAAGGCGTAGTCCACTAGGTCTGCGTGGATGTTGCAACCAGTCTCGGCGAACTGCTCCCCGTCGGGGGTCACCACGCTGGGTGGGGACCGGGCGCGCGGCGGGATCTACAGTGAGGGCATGGGACGGGTCACCTCGCGTTCCCCGGCGGTCCGGGTGGACCTGTCGGACGGCTCGGGCAGCGTGTCGCGCCGTCCCGAGACGCTGACCGTCGAGGAGCCGCTCGAGGTCCGGGTCGGTGGCGCCTCCCTCGCGGTCACCATGCGCACTCCGGGTGACGACTTCGACCTGGCGCTGGGCTTCCTGCTCAGCGAGGGCGTGATCGGCGCCGCCAGCGACGTCCGCACGATGATGCACTGCCTGGACGAGGGCGAGGACGGCCGGCCCACCTACAACGTGGTCGACGTGACCCTGGCCCCCGGCGTGCCTGCGCCCGAGCCCGGTTCGGCGCGCGCGCTGGTGACCAGCAGCTCGTGCGGGCTGTGCGGCAAGGCCTCCATCGACCAGGTCCGCACGCGCAGTCGGTATGACGTCCGCGACGACCCCGTGCGCGTGGACGCCGACCTGCTGGTCACCCTCCCGGAGCGGCTGCGCAGCCGGCAGCGCGTCTTCGACCGCACCGGGGGCCTGCACGCGGCCGGCCTGTTCACCGCCGCGGGCGACCCCCTCGTGGTCCGCGAGGACGTCGGTCGGCACAATGCGGTGGACAAGGCCGTCGGCTGGGCGTTGCGCGAGGGCCGGGTGCCGCTGACGGGGCACGTGCTGGTGGTGAGCGGCCGCGCGAGCTTCGAGCTCACCCAGAAGGCGCTGATGGCCGGGGTGCCGGTGCTGGCCGCGGTGTCCGCCCCGTCCAGCCTGGCCGTCGAGCTGGCGGAGGAGGCCGGTCAGACCCTGGCCGGGTTCGTCCGCGACCCGCGGCTGACCGTCTACGCCGGCGCCGAGCGGGTCGCTCTGCCCGCCCCGCTGACCTCCCGGGTGTGACCGAGCGTCGCGCTGGGTGGAGGATGGTGACAGCATCTCCCTGCGACGACGACCTCGCCCACGGAAAGGACTCACACGATGCCACGCGACAAGGCCGGTCCCATCCTCAACGGCATCCCGAGCCAGCTCCCGGACATCGATCCCGAGGAGACGCAGGAGTGGATCGACTCCCTGGACGGGGTCATCGACGAGGGCGGGCGCACCCGCGCGCGCTACGTGATGCTCAAACTGCTCGAGCGGGCCCGCCAGCGGCAGGTGGGGGTCCCCTCGCTGACCACCACCGACTACATCAACACCATCGGCCCCGAGGAGGAGCCGTGGTTCCCGGGTGACGAGGACGTCGAGCGGCAGTACCGCGCGTGGATGCGCTGGAACGCCGCCATGATGGTCCACCGCGCGCAGCGCCCCGGGGTCGGCGTCGGCGGCCACATCTCCACCTACGCCTCCGCGGCCACGCTCTACGAGGTCGGCTTCAACCACTTCTTCCGGGGCAAGGACCACCCCGGCGGCGGCGACCAGATCTACATCCAGGGCCACGCCTCCCCCGGCATCTACGCCCGCGCGTTCCTCGAGGGCCGGCTGTCCGAGCAGCAGCTGGACGGCTTCCGGCAGGAGCACTCGCACGTCGTGGACGGCAAGCCGCTGGCCCTGCCGTCCTACCCGCACCCGCGGAACATGCCTGAGTTCTGGGAGTTCCCGACGGTCTCCATGGGCCTCGGCCCGATGAACGCCATCTTCCAGGCGCAGTTCAACAAGTACCTCCAGCACCGGGGCATCAAGGACACCTCGCAGCAGCACGTGTGGGCCTTCCTCGGCGACGGCGAGATGGACGAGCCGGAGTCGCGCGGCCTGCTGCACGTCGCCGCCAACGACGAGCTGGACAACCTGACCTTCGTGATCAACTGCAACCTGCAGCGGTTGGACGGTCCG
The DNA here is from genome assembly GCA_964425155.1 of uncultured Ornithinicoccus sp. Classification (GTDB taxonomy): domain Bacteria; phylum Actinomycetota; class Actinomycetes; order Actinomycetales; family Dermatophilaceae; genus Segeticoccus. The sequence goes on from CAYRLV010000295.1 coordinate 2,408, forward strand.
GTCCGCGGCAACGGCAAGATCATCCAGGAGCTGGAGGCCTACTTCCGTGGCGCCGGCTGGAACGTCATCAAGGTGATCTGGGGCCGGGGCTGGGATCCGCTGCTCGCGGCCGACCGCGACGGCGCTCTGGTCCACATCATGAACCAGACGAGCGACGGCGACTACCAGACGTTCCGGGCCAACGACGGGGCCTACGTCCGCGACCAGTTCTTCGGTCGGGACCCCCGCACCAAGCAGATGGTGGCCGACTGGTCCGACGCCGACGTCTGGTGGAAGCTCAAGCGGGGCGGCCACGACTACCGCAAGGTCTACGCCGCATACAAGGCGGCCATGGAGCACACCGGCCAGCCGACCGTCATCTTGGCCAAGACCATCAAGGGCTACAGCCTGGGCACCCACTTCGCGGGTCGCAACGCGACCCACCAGATGAAGAAGATGACCCTGGACGACCTGAAGGACTTCCGCGACTCGCTGCACATCCCGGTGTCGGACGAGCAGCTGGAGAAGGACCCCTACCTGCCGCCCTACTACCACCCGGGCATGGACAACCCGGCGATCGAGTACATGATGGACCGCCGGCGCAAGCTCGGTGGTTTCCTCCCCGAGCGCCGGACCAAGGCCGAGGCGCTGCAGCTGCCCGACCACAAGGCCTACGCGCTGGCCAAGAAGGGGTCGGGCAAGCAGGAGGTCGCCACCACGATGGCCTTCGTGCGGATCCTGCGAGAACTCATGCGCGACAAGGAGTTCGGCCGGCACGTGGTGCCGATCATCCCGGACGAGGCGCGCACCTTCGGCATGGACTCGTTCTTCCCGACGTCCAAGATCTACAACCCGCACGGGCAGAACTACACGTCGGTCGACGCCGACCTGATGCTGGCGTACAAGGAGTCGGAGCAGGGGCAGATCCTGCACCTCGGCATCAACGAGGAGGGGTCGGTGGCGGCGTTCACCGCCGCGGGCACGTCATACGCCACCCAGGGCGTGCCGATGGTGCCGGTCTACATCTTCTACTCGATGTTCGGCTTCCAGCGCTCGGGTGACGCGATGTGGGCGGCAGCCGACCAGATGGCCCGCGGCTTCATGCTCGGCGCCACGGCGGGGCGCACCACGCTGACCGGCGAGGGGCTGCAGCACGCCGACGGGCACAGCCTGCTGCTCGCGGCGAGCAACCCGGCGGTCGTGGCCTACGACCCGGCCTACGCCTACGAGATCGCGCACATCGTCGAGGACGGGCTGCGCCGGATGTACGGCGAGAACCCGGAGGACGTCTACTACTACATCACCGTCTACAACGAGCCGAACGTCCAGCCGCCGGAGCCGGAGGACGTGGACGCCGAGGGCATCCTCAAGGGGATGTACCTGCTGGCGCGGGGCTCGGGCGAGGGCCTCGGCGACGACGCCCCGCGCGCGCAGCTGCTGGCCTCCGGCGTCGGCGTGCCGTGGGTGCTGGAGGCGCAGGAGCTGCTCGCCAAGGACTGGGGCGTCGTGGCAGACGTGTGGTCGGTGACCTCGTGGGGCGAGCTGCGCCGGGACGCGATGGAGTGCGACGAGCGGCAGTTCCTGCACCCCGACGAGGAGCAGCGGGTGCCGTTCGTGACCCAGAAGCTGCAGGACACGCCCGGGCCGGTGGTCGCGGTCTCCGACTGGATGCGTGCCGTGCAGGACCAGATCGCGCAATGGGTGCCCGGCGACTTCGCCTCCCTCGGCGCCGACGGGTTCGGCTTCTCCGACACCCGCCCCGCGGCGCGGCGCTACTTCCACATCGACGGGCCGTCGGTGGTCGTGCGCACGCTGCAGATGCTGGCCCAGCGCGGCGAGGTCGACGCCGACGTCCCCGGCAAGGCCGCCGAGCAGTACCGCCTGCTCGACGTCACCGCCGGCACCTCCGGCAACGAGGGCGGCGAGTCCTGACGCCTGGTGGTCGTCGCGCTCCGACCCTCATCGGCGCGCGACGACCGGGGTCAGCATCCGGTGCGGCTCCGCCAGGGCTCGACTGACCGGGTCATCGCGATGCGCCGGCTGCTGGCCGGCGCCGGGTCGTGTCTCGATGTCCTCCGGGCCCGGCGCGACCCCGCACACGTCGCACCGCCCGGTGTCGTCGAGCCGGCTGCCGCAGCCGGCATGGTGGAACGTCCGCGCCGGGTGGTCGCCCGGCCCGTGCCGCTCGCCCCACCGGGCGAGGGCGAAGACCGCCGGCCACAGCGCCTTGCCCGCGTCGGTGAGGACGTATTCCGGGTGGCCGCCCTGCGCTGAACGGTGCAGCACGCCCGCGCGCACCAGCGTCTCGAGCCGGTCGCTGAGGACCGCCCGGGAGATGTCGAGGTGGTCCCGCAGGTCGCTGAACCGGCGCACGCCGTAGAAGCAGTCACGCACGATGAGCAGGGTCCACCGCTCGCCCACGACCTCCAGGGCGCGGGCGAGATAGCACTCCTGTCGCTCGTATCCGGTTCCCAGGGCCATGTCACCAGTCTATGGAATGGTCTGGTCACGAGACCAGGATCTTGGCATGATGGTCTGGTGAACAGACTGTGGGCGCCGACAGCGCGCCGGACGACCGACGCGGCGACGGCACGGCCGTTCGGCCGGGCGGTGGCGCTGACGTCCTTCAGCACCTTCGTGGCGATGCTCGGGTTCACCGGGCCGTTGGGCAACGCCGCGACCTTGGCGGGGTCGCTCGACAGCTCGACGGCCGGCCTCACCTGGATCCTCAACTCCAT
>CAYRLV010000296.1:0-5106 GCA_964425155.1 uncultured Ornithinicoccus sp.
CGCGTGCTCAGTTCGGGCGGCGTGTCGCGCCGGCGGGAGCGGCCGTGGGTGAGCAAAGCCGCCCGTGGTGAGCACGGGCGGCCATCGGGATGAGGACGGCGCCGGCCGCCACCTATCCTTGCCACCATGTCCTCCGAGCACACGAGTTCGTCCTCGCGTGCCCGGGGCCAACGCCACCAGGGCCCCCGGCGCGGACGCCGGCGCACCGGCGGTCAGGGGGATCAGCGCGGCGGACGGTCCCGACGCGGCCCGCGGGAGACCCCCGAGCAGCGGGAGGCCCGGCTCGCGCGCAGGCGGGACGCCCTGGCCGCCCTGCAGCCGCTGCGTTATCCCGAGGAGCTGCCCGTCGTCGACCGCAAGGACGACATCGCGGCCGTCATCAGGGACCACCAGGTCGTCGTCATCGCGGGGGAGACCGGATCGGGCAAGACCACCCAGATCCCCAAGATCTGCCTCGAGCTCGGCCGCGGTGTCGACGGCATGATCGGGCACACCCAGCCCCGCCGGATCGCCGCGCGGTCGGTGGCCGAGCGGATCGCCGAGGAGACCGGCACCGAGCTCGGCGCCGCCGTCGGCTACCAGGTGCGGTTCACGGACCACTCGCGCCGGGACACGCTGGTCAAGGTGATGACCGACGGCATCCTGCTCTCGGAGATGCAGCGCGACCGCGACCTGCGCCGCTACGACACGATCATCATCGACGAGGCGCACGAACGCAGCCTCAACATCGACTTCATCCTGGGCTACCTCAGGCAGCTGCTCCCACGCCGGCCGGACCTGAAGGTGATCATCACGTCGGCGACGATCGACCCGCAGCGCTTCGCCGAACACTTCGCGACGGACGGCCGCCCCGCTCCCGTGATCGAGGTGTCCGGGCGCACCTACCCGGTGGAGATCCGTTACCGGCCGCTGGTTCGCGAGCACGGGGAGGCCGTCGAGGACGTCGACCAGGTCACCGGCATCTGCGACGCGGTGGAGGAGCTGTGGACCGAGAGCACCGACCACGCCGGCGGGAGCCACGACATTCTCGTCTTCCTCTCCGGCGAGCGCGAGATCCGCGACGCCGCCGACGCACTCACGGCGATGTCGTTGCCGCAGACCGAGATCCTGCCGCTCTTCGGCCGGTTGTCGGCCGCCGAGCAGCATCGCGTCTTCAGCTCGCACAGCGGTCGCCGGGTCGTCCTCGCCACGAACGTCGCCGAGACGTCGCTCACCGTGCCCGGCATCCGGTATGTCGTGGACGCCGGCACCGCGCGCATCTCCCGCTACAGCCAGCGCACCAAGGTGCAACGGCTCCCGATCGAGCCGATCTCGCAGGCGAGCGCGCGACAACGCTCGGGACGGTGCGGGCGGCTCGCGGACGGCGTGGCGATCCGGCTGTACTCGGAGGAGGACTACGAGCAACGGCCGGCGTTCACCGATCCGGAGATCCTGCGCACGAACCTGGCCTCGGTGATCCTGCAGATGACCTCGCTGCGCCTCGGCGACATCGCCCGGTTCCCGTTCATCGATCCACCCGACTCCCGGCAGGTCGCCGACGGCGTCCGCCTGCTGGAGGAGCTCAGTTGCCTCGAGTCGGCAGGCGGGGCAACGCCGTCGCGACGCGGAGGACGGACCGGCGGTGAGCGCTGGAGACTCACGGCCCAGGGGCGCAAGGTGGCCCGGCTCCCGGTCGACCCGCGCCTCGCCCGGATGCTGCTCGAGGCGGAGCGCACCGGGGCGCTGCGCGAGGTGCTGGTGGTCGTCGCGGCGCTGTCGATCCAGGACCCGCGCGAACGGCCGAGCGACAAGCAGACCCAGGCCGACCAGAGCCACGCCCGGTTCAAGGACGAGCACAGCGACTTCGTCACGCTGCTCAACCTCTGGCGCTACCTGAAGGAGCAGCGAAAGGCGCTGTCCGGCAGCGCGTTCCGCCGGATGTGCAAACGGGAGTACCTGCACTACCTGCGGATCCGTGAGTGGCAGGACCTGCACACGCAGCTGAAGCAGGCCTGCAAGCAGCTGGATCTCACCCTCAACTCCGACGCGGCGGGCGACGACCGGGTGCACGAGGCCCTGCTCGCCGGGCTGCTCTCGCACATCGGACTGCGCGACCCCGACCGGCGCGACTACCTCGGAGCCAGGGGCGCCCGCTTCGGCATCTCCCCGGGCTCCGTGCTGTTCCGCAAGCAGCCGCAGTGGGTCATGTCGGCCGAGCTGGTCGAGACGACCCGGCTGTGGGCGCGGGTCAACGCCCGCACCGACCCGGCCGTGATCGAGCGGCTGGCCCAGCACCTGGTCAAGCGCAGCTACGCCGAGCCGCACTGGTCGAAGAAGCGGGCTGCCGCGGTCGCCAAGGAGCGGGTGACCCTCTACGGCGTGCCCCTGGTCGTCGGTCGCACGGTCGGCTACGCGAAGGTCAATCCCGAGGAGTCGCGTGACCTGTTCATTCGGCAGGGCCTCGTCGAGGGGGAGTGGGACACCCACCACGACTTCTTCCACGCCAATCGCGAACTGGTGCGCCAGCTTGGCGAACTGGAGGAGCGGGCGCGGCGCCGCGACATCCTGGTCGACGACGAGACGCTCGTGGAGTTCTACGACGCACGGATCCCCGCCGAGGTGGTGTCGGGCCGGCACTTCGACTCGTGGTGGAAGAAGGCACGCCGGGACGACCCGGACCTGCTGACCTTCACCGAGGACCTGCTCGTGGGCGACGCGGTGGACGAGATCGACCTCGCCGACTATCCGCAGGAGTGGCGGCAGGGCGACCTCGAGTTCCCGCTCTCCTACCAGTTCGAGCCCGGCACCGCCGCCGACGGGGTCACCGTGCACGTGCCGCTCGACGTGCTGAACCAGGTCGAGGGCACCGGATTCGACTGGCAGGTGCCGGGACTGCGCGAGGAGCTGGCCACGGCCCTGCTCAAGTCGCTGCCCAAGCCGGTCCGGCGCCACTTCGTCCCCACGCCCGACCATGCACGTGCCGCGCTCGCCGCGGCCGACCCGACGGCCGGGCCGATCACCGCCGAGCTCGGCCGGGTGCTGCGCGAACGCACCGGTGTCACCGTCGACCCGGAGGCGTGGGACTGGCACCGCGTGCCCGACCGGTTGCGCATGACGTTCCGCGTCGAGGACGGCCGTGGACGCTCCGTCGGCGAGGGTAAGGACCTCGAGCAGCTGCGCGCGCGGCTGCAGCCCCAGGTGCGTCGCACGCTGCAGCGGGCCGGGCGCGGTGTCGAACGCGAGGGTCTCACCGGGTGGACCTTCGGCCCGCTGGCGGACAGCTTCGAGCGTCGCGACGGCGATCGCGTGGTGCAGGGGTTCCCCGCCATCGTGGACCAGGGCAGCAGCGTGGCGGTGCGCGTGCTGCCCACGGCGGCCGAGCGGGACGCCGCCACCCGGCTCGGGGTGCGACGCCTGCTGCTGCTCAACACGACCGCACCGTGGCAACGGGTCCTGGGCCTGTTGTCCAACGCGCAGAAGCTCGCGCTCGGGCACAACCCGCACGGCAGCGTCCCGGCCCTGCTGGAGGACTGTCTGGCCGCGGCCGTGGACTCGATCGTCGTGGAGCGCCAGGCGTCCGCGGGCGGGACGGTCCGCGACGAGGAGCAGTTCGACGAGGTGCTGACCGCGGTCCGCCGCGAGGTGGTGCCGCGGGTCATCGCGATCGTGGAGGCGGTGGCGCCGGTCCTCGACCGGGCCCGCGAGGTCGAGCTGGCCCTCGACGGGTTGACCCATCCCCGCGTCGCCGAGCTGCGCGACGACGTGCGGGATCAGTTGGCCCGGCTGGTGTTTCCCGGCTTCGTGGCCGCGACCGGCTACCCCCAGGTGACGCAGCTGGAGCGCTACCTGCGGGGCATGCTCGAGCGGATCGAGCGCGCCCCGACCGACCTCGCACGGGACGCGGACCGGACGGATGTGGTCCACCGGGTGCGAGACGACTACGAGGCGCTGCTGGAGTGGCTGCCTCCGGCGCGGCGGCAGGCGCCGGACGTGCGGCAGCTGCGCTGGATGCTGGAGGAGCTGCGGGTGAGCCTGTTCGCGCAGCGGCTCGGCACGGCATACCCGGTCTCGGAGAAGCGGATCCACAAGGCGATGGACGCCCTGCCGGACTAGCGGCGCCGGCCTGCACCGGACGGCATACTATTGTGCTAGCATTCTTGCCATGCCAGCCGGACCGCGCGGTGACACCGCGAAGAGCCAGTTCAACGTCTACCTGCCCGCCGACCTGGTCAAGAGCATCAAGCACCGGGCCATCGACGAGGGGCGCAGTCTGTCCGCCCTCGTCGAGACGGCGATGCGGGAGTATCTCGAGCAGCACGGGGAGGACCAGCGATGACCACGACCGACGACGAGCAGCCCACCGGGGTGGTGGTGCGCCCGATCCGGTTCACCGACGACGTGGAGGCGATGCGCGACTTCCTGGTCCTGCTCGGACTGCAGCCGCGGATCGCCGCGAAGGGCGGTGGCTGGGTCGACATGGTCGCGGGTGCCGGCATGGTGGCGTTGCACGACGCGGCGAGCGCGACCAGCGGGGCCACGGCGGGGGAGACCTACCTGAGCTTCGAGGCGGAGGACCTCGACGGACTGGCGGAGCGGCTCACCGCGGCCGGTGTCCCGGACGTCACGATCGTCGACGAGGCCTGGGGGAGGCAGGTCGAGTGCACCGACCCGCGGGGTGACACCGTCGTCGTCGGCGACGTGCAGGAGGACCTCTACGGATTCACCCGCAGCGACGAGGAGCCCGACCGCGCGTGGCGGGTGATGCCGGTGGTCTTCACCTCGCCGACCGGCCGGTATGGCGAGTTCCTCACCGCCCTGGGTCTGCCCCGCGACGGCGAACCGGACGAGCACTTCGTCGTCCACGCCGGCCCGGGGGAGAGCGGCCGGGTGGGCTTGCACCTCCCGGACCCGGACGCCACCCGCACGGCCAGCGCGCCCCACTCACCGGTGGCGCACCTCTCGTTCGAGACCGACGAGTGGCTCGACGACGTGGCGGCCCGGCTGGACGAGGCCGGGTTCGCGCCGTCCATCACGCGGGAGGACTGGGGCGCGTTCCTGAGCGTCACCGACCCGGACGGGCAGGTGCTGGAGGTGCACGAACCGCCGGCCCACCCGGAGCTGCCCTCG
>CAYRLV010000297.1:0-5079 GCA_964425155.1 uncultured Ornithinicoccus sp.
CTACGTTCGGCACCATGGCCCTCTCCGTGACCGAACGTGAACGCTTCCTGGCCGAGCCGCACATCGGCGCCCTGTCGGTGATCGAGCGACCTGACCGAGCCCCGCTGACCGTCCCGCTCTGGTACCAGTACTCGCCCGGCGGGGAGCTCTGGATCAACACTCCCCCGACGTCGCGCAAGGCCCGCGCGATCCACGCCGCTGGGCGGTTCAGCCTCATGGTGCAGCGAAGCGAGCCCACCGTGCGGTACGTCTCGGTCGAGGGTCCGGTGACCAGGACGGAGCCGGGAAGCCGCGAACGGTCGCTCGAGATGGCAGGCCGGTACCTGCCGCCCGAGCAGGTGGCCGCCTTCGTGGAGTACGAGCAGACCCAGATCGGTGAGCACGTCGCGATCTACCTGCGCCCGGAGCACTGGCTGTCCGCCGACCTCGGTCCGGGCACGGACGAGGGATACGTGCGTTAGCGGGCGCCAGGTGCCGCGGCACCGCCCGGCTCTGCCGCTGGAGAGCGGGAACCGCCGGCCCCGAGTAATCGACGTGGAGCGGGGCGGGCAGCCACCCGGTGGTCCCGGTCAGCCGATGCGCACGCCCTCGAGCTGCGGATCGCTGGCCGTGTCCCGCGGGGCACGCCCGGCCAGGCGCCGACCAGCCTCGGCGAGCGCCACGACGACCAGGTTCACGCCGAGACCGATGATGCCCTCGCTGATCGCCCACGGAGCGGTGAGCCAGAAGGTGTAGGAGATCACGATGAGCAGTCCCGCTGCCAGTCCACTGATGACACTCCACGCGTTCACCCGGCCCGGGAGGAACAGCGCGAGGGCAATCGCCGGCGCCAGTTGGTCGAGGCCGCTGAACGTCAGCAGCAGCAGGTTGGCCAGCAGGTCCGGCATGGCGAGCGCCAGGACCAGCGACAGGAAGGTCGCGACCACCACGGTCACCTGGGTGATGGTGAACTGCTGCCGATCGGTGCGGACCCGCACGATGTTGCGGGAGACGAGCGTCGACATACCGACCAGCAGGGCGGCGGAAGGCACCATGGCGGTGGCGATGCCGGCGATGGCGACCAGGCCCATGACCCACTCGGGGAACATCCGACCGGCCAGGTGCAGCAGGGCGGCGTCCGGGTTGGTGTCGCTGCCGAGCACCACGAACGCGACGTAGCCGACGATGAGAGGCAGCACGATGAAGGAGTTGTACATCGGCAACCACAGGTAGTTGCGACGCAGCACCTTGGAGCTGCGGGCGGCCAGGACCGGCGGCCAGATGTGTGGCAGGGTCATGAACATCACGCCGATCATGCTGATCGCCATGTTGGAGATGTACCAGGGGATGCCGAACACGTCGGTGCCTTGGACCGACAGCATCTCCGGGGCTTGCTGCTGGACCTCGTGGAAGACGTTCGTGAAGCCGCCGGTGAAGTGAATCGGGATCCCGATACACACCACGAACAGCATGATGAGCATGAGGGCGTCCTTGAAGTATGCCGTCGTGGCCACACCGCGGATGCCTGCCCACAGCACGAAGGCCACCACCAGGACGAAACCGACGATCATGCTCCACGTCTCGGAGGCGGCGTTGCCGGTGACCAACTGCACGATGAGTCCGAGCCCGGTGATCTGCAGCTGCAGATACGGCAGCAGGAAGACCACGCCGGCCACGGCCGCGAACACCCCGAGGGTGCGGGACCGGTAGGAGTCCTCCAGGAAGTCGGCCTGGGTCAGGTGCCCCCGCGCCTTGGCGCGACGCCAGATCACCGGCGCCACGAAGTAGAGCATGAGGTAGCCGAGGGGGACGTAGGGCATGGAGTAGAACGTGGCGGCGCCCCCGGCCACGACCAGACCGGCGGTCCCGAGGAAGGTGAACGTGGTGAAGGTCTCCCCGGCTTGGAGCAGCCAGCTGGTGGCGACGCCGAAACTCCGCCCGCCGACGGTCCAGTCGCTGATGTCGGCGTTGGGGTGGCGCCGTCCCATGAAGCCCAGGATCGCGATCACGACCATGCCGACGAGGACGACCAGCTCGAGGGTGCTCACGCGAGGTTCCCTTCTTCAGTGCGATGTGCCTCGAGCGCGGCTGCCTGCACGGCCGCCTCCTCGTCGAGGTCGTCCTGCTCCTCGTTGTCGGTGCGGGTCTGCTCGATGAGCAGCAGCACGACCGTGACCAGGGCGCTTCCGGGGATGGTCGTCCACCACAGGATCGTGGGCAGTCCGAGCCACAGGTGGGGTCCGTTGAGCGCCGGGAGCCACTGCAGCACGAAGACGCAGAAGACCGGCGTCACCAGCGCCACGGCCCACAGCACGAGGACTCGACGCGACGGGGCCTTGGCCCACCTCCCCTGGGGCGACGCCATCAGGCCTGTCCTTCCACGGGCTCGGGCGTCGAGTCGGGTCCGGAGAGCAATCGTTCACGCTGCCGCCGGTCGCCGGCGAGATCGACGACGGTCCACGCCATGGCGGTGCCCGCTTCGAGGATCGCGCGATCGGCCGACTCCTCGACGCAGCACTGGGCGAACTCGGGCTGATGGTTCGAGGCTCCCCGGGTGTCGAGGCGCACCATCGGGTGGATGGCCGGGAAGGCCAGCGAGACGTTGGCCATGTCGGTCGACCCGGCGGCGTTGATCCGCTCGGTCACGGTGGTCTCGGCGGAGAACACCCGACCCAACGCCTCCGCGTTGCGGCGGTAGCTCTCGACCATCGGCCGGTCGTTGCGGAACTCGGTGTAGGTCCGTGAGTGGTGCTCGACGCTCATCTCGCACCCGGTGGCCACCGCCCCCGCACGGAAGCAGTTGAACACCCGCTCCTTGACGCGATCGAGCTCGGCGACCGTGGAGGCGCGGATGTCGTAGCGCAGAGTCGAGCGCGCGGGGATGACGTTGGCAGCAGTGCCGCCGTCCAGGACCAAACCGGCCAGGACGACGGAGGCCGGAAGCTGCTGGCGCAGCACCCCGATCGCCACCTGCGCCACCGTCGCGGCGTCGAGGGCGTTGATCCCCTGCTCGGGTGCCGCTGCCGCGTGCGCCGGCTTGCCGGTGTAGGTGATGTCGACGTCGAGGGTGGCGCGGCTGTAGAAGTCCGCGTGCTCCTCGTCGGAGGGATGGACCATCATCGCCAGGTGGACCCCTTCGAAGGCACCGCGCTCGAGCATGAGCACCTTGCCACCGCCGAGCTCCTCAGCCGGGGTGCCGTAGACCCGCACGGTGATCCCGAGCTCGTCCGCCACCGCCGCCAGGCCGACACCGGCGGTCACCGCGGCGGAGGCGATGACGTTGTGACCACACGCGTGGCCGACCTCGGGCAGCGCGTCGAGCTCCGCGCAGATGGCCACCACCAGCTCGCCAGAGCCGGCCGTGGCCACGAAGGCGGTGTCGAGGTCGGCGATACCCCGCTCGATGCCGAACCCGTTGTCCTGCAACAGTCCTGCCGCGACGTCAGCAGTGCGGTGCTCCTCGAACGCGAGCTCGGGGTGGGCGTGGATGTCGTGGCTGAGCGACACGGCTGCCGGCCACAGACGTTGCGTCACCTCCTGGACCCGCTCCTTGAGACCCTTCGCCGCGGCCGTTTCATCCATCACAGTCCACTCCCTGTTGGTCGAGGTCATCCTGTTCGTCAGACGGTCCGGGCCGGCTCGGGCAGCAGGATGCTCAGACAGGTGACACAGCCTTCCCGCTTCTCGAACTCGGTGATGGGCACGGGCCGCGGGGAAAAGCCCAGGTCGGTGAGCTCCGCGATGGTCCGGGGTGCAGACTCGCTGATCAGCACGGTGCCGTCGGCGAGGGGCACGACGTGACACCCGGCTTCCTCCGTGACCCGGCGGGCAACCGGGAGTGCTCCCGGCTCGACCAGTTCGTGGTGCATCAGCATCGTGCCGTCCGGCAGCGCGGTCACGGCGGACTTGAGGTGGAGCACGTCGGTGAGCCTGACCGGCACGACGGTCCGGCCCAGTGGGGCCAGGAACCAGGCGAGCTGGGCGATGCCTGCGCCGTTCGTCCTCCCACCGCGACCGACGTAGACGGTCGTGCCGACCTGGAGCACGTCTCCCCCGTCCAGGGTGCCCGGGTGCTCGATCTCGTGCAGCGTGAGCCCGAGGTCGCGCAGCACCCGCTTCGTGCCCGCCACTTCGTCACGGCGCTCCACCGCACCGGGGCGTGCCAGCACCGCCACGTCGTCGACGACGACCGCCGTGTCCTCCACGTAGACGGCGTCCGCGAGGTCCGGTGCGTCCTCGACGAAGCACAACTCGTAGCCGGCGTCCTCAAGGGCTGCGCAGTAGGCGCCGTGCTGCTCGAGGGCGAGATCGGTGTCGACGGACACGCGCTCGATGTGCGAGGTGAGGCCGTCCTGCAGGGCAGCGCTGGGCCGACGGACGAGGGCGCTGGGAGACATGCCGGACACAATGGATCCGGGACGGACCCATGGTCAATGGGTCTGTCCATGATCCGATACACGGCTATGCTGCGAGCGTGGAGCGAGACACGTCGTGGAGGGGCTGGCCTTCGCCCAAGGAGACGCCTGATGCGGCGCTGGTGCTGGCCGACCGTGCCCGCGAACACATCGTCGTCGGCGGCTTCCCTCCCCTGTCACGATTGCCGACCGAGCGCCAGTTCGCCGAGCAGTTCGAGCTGAGCCGCAACACGGTCCGCCGCGCCATGCGGCTCCTCGTCGACCAGGGCCTGGTGACAACCGAGTACGGCCGATTCGGCGGGACCAGGGTCGTCGAACAGGCCGCACTCGTGTCCGCCCTCAAGGAGGTCGTGGGTGGGCCCCGTCGAGGCCGGGTCCGGCGCATCCGGCAGCAGCTGGACCAGCTCTTCGAGCACCGACTCCTGCTCGAGCCCGCAGCGGCCAGACTGGCCGCGGAGCGCTCGAGCGACCGACAGCGGCAGCAGCTCTCGGAGGCAGCGCGGAGCACCGTGACCGACCTGTTCACCTACCAGCGCGCTGATGACGCGGTGCACCACCAGATCGCCGAGTCGACCGGAAACGCGCACCTGGCCCGGGCGATCCAGGAGGCCCGACGCGACACCTTTCGCATCGGCAACGTCTGGTGGATGGGCGCCGACTGGCTGCGCGTCTACCCGGACACCGG
>CAYRLV010000298.1:0-5057 GCA_964425155.1 uncultured Ornithinicoccus sp.
CCGGGAGTCCATCGGCCTCAGCCCCGGTCGCTTCAACCCAGAGGCGCCGGGGCGCCTCCTGTGCTGCCTCGACCTGTTGGCCGAGGCCCGCGGGGAGCGGCTACCGTGGCAGCAGCCGGCCGTCGGAGCTTCACCGGTGGCCGCCAGGAGGGCTCGCATAGTGGCCTAGTGCGGCGGTCTTGAAAACCGCTAGGCGGGCAACCGTCTCGTGGGTTCGAATCCCACGCCCTCCGCTCGTGGGGTTAAGGGGCCCGAGCGCAGCGAGCGGTTCCTCAAACCCACGAAATCGAGCATGCGGGATTCGGGAGGAGACCCGTGAGGGACGAGCGGGCCGACGGTTCCCACCACCTCCGCTCGTCGCCGGCAGATCAGGCGATGGCCTCGAAGTGCAGTCGGAGCCCGAGGGCGCGGCGAGAATCGTTGTACGTCATGGCCATCCGCGGCCGCGAGGTCAACCGGTTGTGGGTGCAAACATCGGAGGACACCCACCCCGACACGGCGCACCTGGTCGCCGACGACGCCCCGAGCGACCCGAGAGAGGCGCTGCGTCAGGTTGAGCTCATCCGACAAGCCGCAGCCGCGCGACGCCGCAGCCATTCCGCTCCCGAGCACCGTGCTCCGACTTGTCAGCCGCCCTCGTGCCGGACCACCGGGCCCGGGCTGTGATCGATGGCGACGACCCGGAGGAAATGGCGTCTCCGACCGAGGCCGGCGTGTTCCCAGGAGGAGCCCAGACGTCATACAATGTCACACGTGGTGCACGTGGAGGTCGAGTGGGACGCGGAGTCAGCAGAGCACATCCGCACCCGCTCGGCTCGTTACGTCGGCTCGACCGACATCGAGCCCGAATGGACGACTGAGGCGGTGAACGATCCCGATCGACTGGTGGACGAACCCGATCCGAAGTCGGCCCACGCCAACAGCGCCCGGGTGGTCGGCTACTCGCCAACAGCGCAGATGGTCGTCACAGTCGTGGCGCTGCGAGACGCGCACGGTCTGTTGCACGGTGCTTCGGCATGGAAGACCACCGGTGCAGCGCTGCGACAATACTTGGAGGGCAAGACTGATGAGTGAGATCAGCAACGAGGACCTGCGTGATTACCGCGATGAGGCCGAGAACAGCACCGAGGCACCCCTGTCGGACCACGCCACCAGGCCGGGACGGCAGCGAGCCAAGGTGTTGTCCGTGCGTCTGAGCCCAGAGGAGTTCGACGAGCTCGCGCGCTACGCGGCTGTCCTGGACGTCCCAGCTTCTGCTCTGGCGCGGGGGTGGATCCTGGACCAGCTGCGATCCGGCGCCGATTCCCCGCAGCAGACGGTCGAGCGGATCGCTCGTGAGCTGGAGCAACTCCGCCGACAGATCCTGGCTTGAGCAGTCCCGGGGAGTTCTCCCGTGGGGAATGCGCGGGGAAATTAGGCGCGTCGTCACATCGCCGCAGACCAGCGATCCAACAGGCCGGGTCTTAAAACCGCTAGGCGGGCAACCGTCTCGTGGGTTCGAATCCCACGCCCTCCGCTCGTGGGGTTAAGGGGCCCGAGCGCAGCGAGCGGTTCCTCAAACCCACGAAATCGAGCATGCGGGATTCGGGAGGAGACCCGTGAGGGACGAGCGGGCCGACGGTTCCCACGCCCTCCGCTCGTCCCGAGCCGGCTCCCTCGACGTCAAGCCGCGCTGGCAAAGGTGGGCGACCAGCCCCGCATACCGGGTGAAGGGCGCATGTTTGCCAGCGTGAGCGTTCGCCAGGGTGGCCCGACAGCCAGCTCCCCGGGTTGGGCTGGTCAGTCGGAGGCCGGTGTCTCCTCAGCTTCCTCGGTGAGCAGCTCGCCCAGGAGCACCCCGAGGGCCAGGTCGTCCACCTGGCCCAGGTGCACGAACCGGAGCCGGCCGGTCTTGTCGATGACCAGGGTCGAGGGCGTGCCCTCGAGGCCGTAGCGGCGCATGGTCGCCGGGAGCGGGTGGCCGTCCTGCCGGTCGACCGCCACCGGGAAGTGGATGCCGAACTCGTGGAGGAAGACTTCGAGTGCGTCCGGCCCGGTGACCTGCTGGTGCTGGAAGGCGGTGTGCAGCCCGATCACCGCCACGCGCGGGAACATTCGGCGCACCTTCTGCGCCTGGGGCAGCCCGTAGCGGATGCATCCGGGGCACAGCATCTGGAAGGCCTCGACGAGCACCACGCGTCCTCGCAGCGACTCCAGGGGTGCGGCTTCACCGAACCACTGGGAGACGTCGAGCTCGGGTGCCAGCGGAACGGTGCGAGGAACGGTGGCCATGGACCCACCGTAGGAGCGCAGCCCGACGCGGACCAGGGTTTGATCGGGTGGTCGGATCGGACTCTCGCGTGGACTACTCCGTGTCCTCGGCGGACCGCCTGCGTCGGAGGGCGGCCAACCCGCCGAGCGCCACCACGACCACCACGCCGATCCCGGCCCACAGACCGGCGCCGGGACCACCGCTCTGGTCCGACGACTGATCGACGGGAGTCGCGTCATACATGGCCCAGTAGAAGGTCTGACCGCTGATGCTGCCGCCGTCCTCGGGCTGCTTGGTGAGGTGGGTGAACCGGTCGGAGCGGTACGCCTCGAGCATGTCCGCGTACCAGAAGTCGATCGAGGGTGCCGCGTGGTAGTGCAGGGCCTGCATCTGCTGGACGATCTGCTGGCGCTTCTTCGGGTCCAACGCCGAGTGCTGCTTCGCGTACAGCTGGTCGAACTTCTTGTTGCACCAGAAGTCCATGCTGGTGCCACCCTCGCCGTTCGGCTTGACGGGAAGCGCGCTGCAGGTGTTGATGCCGAGCTGGAAGTCGGGGTCGGACTCCATGCCCCACCCGGTGAAGTACAGGTCGTAGTTGGCCTTGGAGAGGTCCGCCGCGATGGCATCACCGTCGGACATCTCCAGCTTGACCTTGATCCCGATCTTCTTCAGCCACGGGATGATGTAGTCGGCCATCTGCTTGTCGTCGGAGGACGAGTTGTCGCCCAGCAGCCGCAGCACGATCGGCTTGCCGTCGCGGTCGAGCCGGATGCCGTTCGGGCCCCTCTCGTACCCCGCCTCGTCGAGGGCGGCGTTGGCGGCGTCGGGGTCATAGGTCGCGAGCTGGGACTTGTCCGGGTGCCAGTGCCACGTGGTGTAGACCGCCGGGACGAAGGACGTGGCGAGCGTGCCGTGTCCCTGGAGCATCGTCTTCATCAGGGCCGGGATGTTGATCGCCTGGCGGATGGCGCGGCGGACGACGGGATCCTTGAGCACCGGGTTGCCGTCGCCCATGGGCGTGCCGTCTCGCGTGGTGGCGCCGGGATTCACGCCGAGCCCGACGAATCGGGTGCCCTTGGCGGAGTTGAGGGTGATGTTCTTCTGCGCCTTCAGGGCGTTGAACTGCGGCACCGTCAGACCGCCGCCGAGGTCGCCGATGACGTCGATGTCGCCGGACTTCAGGGCCTGCACGGCCGCATCCGTGTTCTTGAAGTTGACGTAGGTGACACCGTCCAGCTTCGGCCTGCCACGCCAGAAGTGGGGATTCGCCTTGAGCACGACCTGCTGGCTCGGCTCGTAGGACTCGAGCACGTAGGGCCCGGAACCGACGACGTCCTTGTCGTTGGCGAACGTGGCGGGGTTCTTCAGCTTGCCCCAGACGTGCTTCGGGACGATGGGGATGGTGACGCCGGGGTTGACCGCGGTGGGCGACTTCATCTTGATGACGAGCGTGTGCGGGTCCGGCGCCAGCACCTGTTTGAAGTTCGTCACGAGGGACCCGTTCGCCTGGGACATGGCCTCGTTGGTCAGCATCTGGGTGTAGGTCCACCGCGCGTCCGCCGACGTGATCGGCTTGCCGTCGGACCACGTCATTCCCTTGCGGATGTGGAAGGTCCACGTCTTGCCCCCGTCGCTGGCGTCCCAACTCGTCGCGAGCCCCGGGGTCAGTG
This sequence comes from uncultured Ornithinicoccus sp., assembly GCA_964425155.1. GTDB lineage: Bacteria > Actinomycetota > Actinomycetes > Actinomycetales > Dermatophilaceae > Segeticoccus. The sequence continues at coordinate 3,922 of CAYRLV010000298.1, forward strand.
AGTAATCCTTCGCGGTGGTGGTCACCAGGTGCTCGTAGACCAGCCCGTTGATCTCGAACGGCCCCTGGTAGACCGCGATGAACGGGTTGAACGAGTCGATGGTCGAGCTGTAGGCGACCTTGATGACCTGGTTGCCCTCATCGGCGGCGGAGGCGGGAGTGCCGGCGGCGACCGACACGCCCGTCAACGCGATCAGCGTGGCGGCACCTGCCGCGCCCGCGGCACGGCGAACGCGGCGGCGGGAAGACCTCATGTGTGCTCCTTGGGCTCCCCGAAGGAGCGCTGGGCGAAACCACGAATCGGTGGGCGTCAATCAACCACCACGCGCCGCGCATGTCAACGATTGTCGAGACCTGTCCGTATGCTGGGAGATTCCTCCTGTGCGTAGGTCACCCGCGATGGCCGCACCCCTACCAGTGGCTGCTTGCCCCCGTGCCGAAACCATGGGCCCGACCGAGCTGGCCCAGCTCAGGCAGACCTCCATGTGGCGCAACACAGCCAATGAGCGGGAAGGTGTCGACGAGCCAGGCAGAAACCGTCGCGGTTCGCCGAGTTCGCGCAGGAGTAGCGGTGTTCGCCGACTGTCGGCCGTCCCTCAGGCGGACAGTTCGCGCGAGATGACCGGTGCCAGCCGGCCCGCCAGTTCGTCGGTGACGGACGTGGCGAGCCACTCCGACTCCGGGCGGCTCAGGTAGTGGAAGATCGCCGGACCGCGGTGCTCCGCGGGGAGATCCGGCATACGGGGCACCAGGTGCACATGCAGGTGCTGGAAGCCGTCGGCTTCCGAGAACTGCATCGCGTACGTCTTGGCGCAGCCCACCTCTGCGTGCAGGGCGCGTGACGCGGCGCCGGTGAGCCGACCCAGTTCGGCCATCGCGGCCGAGGACAGCTCGGCGAAGGACGCCACGTGCCGCGACGGCAGCAACACCAACCAGCCGGGCAGGGTGGAGTTGAACGCGTGGGCCACCCGCCAGTGGTCCGTGCGGGCGATGTCCTCCCGAGGCGGGAGGTCGGTGGCCCCGTTGTTGGTGCACACGTAGCAGGACGAGGTCGCGTCAGTAGGCACCGACTCACCCTAGGTCTTGCGGATTACGGGGTGGGGTGACACTCGGTCCGGCCAGCCTGCGTGCGGGTGT
>CAYRLV010000299.1:0-5028 GCA_964425155.1 uncultured Ornithinicoccus sp.
GTCGGTGTCTCGGCCCACACCCACGAGTTCATCGCCACGGCGCACGAGGACCAGAAGTTCGGGTTCAGCCTGGCGAGCGGGGCCGCCGCCGAGGCGGTGGCCCGGGTGCTCGGTCACCGCGACCGGTTGCGGCTGCTCGGCCTGCACAGCCACATCGGCAGCCAGATCTTCGACGTCAGCGGCTTCGAGGTCGCCGCCCGCCGGCTGCTCGGGCTGCACGCCTCGGTGGTGCAGGAGCACGGCGTCGAGTTGCCCGAGCTCGACCTCGGCGGCGGCTTCGGCATCGCCTACACGAGCGACGAGGACCCGCTGCCCACGGCGGAGCTGGCCCGGTCGCTGGCCAGGATCGTGCGGGAGGAGTGCGTCGGCGCGGGCGTGCGGGTGCCGCGGATCTCGGTGGAGCCCGGGCGGTCCATCGTCGGGCCGGGCACCGTCACCGTCTACGAGGTGGGCACCGTCAAGCCGGTGCAGCTGGAGGACGGCCGCACCCGCACCTACGTCGCGGTGGACGGCGGCATGAGCGACAACGTCCGCCCCGCCCTGTACGGCGCCGAGTACTCGTGCGCGCTCGCGAACCGGGTCGGGTCGTCCGCACCGATGCTGGTGCGGGTGGTGGGCAAGCACTGCGAGAGCGGTGACATCGTCGTGCGCGACGGCTACCTTCCCGACGACGTCAGGGCCGGTGACCTGCTGGCGGTGCCGGCCACCGGGGCCTACTGCCGCAGCCTCGCCAACCAGTACAACCACGTCCCGCGGCCGCCGGTGGTGGCGATCCGAGACGGCAGCGCCCGGGTGATCGTGCGCAGGGAGACGGTCGAGGACCTGCTGGCCCTGGACGTTCCGTGACCATTCGTATGCCGGACGGTCCCGACCGGCGCGCTGCTCGCCCGGCAGGATGGCCGCCGTGCAGAGATGACAAGAGGGAGAGGTCGTGACCGCCGAACGGAACGTTGACGCCCCGGTGTCGGGGGCGCCGTTGCGCGTCGCGCTGCTGGGCTGCGGCGTCGTCGGAACAGCCGTGGCCCAGCGGCTCGTGGCGCAGGCGGCCGACTTCGCCGCCCGGGCCGGCCGACCCCTGGAGATCGTCGGTGTCGCAGTGCGCCGGGAGGGCGTCGACCGCTCCGCCACCGGTCTCGACGAGAGCCTGTTCACCACCGACGCCGAGGGCCTGGTGGCGCGAGCGGACCTGGTGGTCGAGCTCATGGGCGGCATCGAGCCGGCTCGTCGTCTGATCCTCGCGGCGCTCGAGCGCGGCACCAGCGTCGTCACGGCCAACAAGGCCCTGATGGCTCGGGAGGGTGCCGCCCTGCACGAGGCGGCCCACCGGGCCGGAGCCGACCTCTACTACGAGGCCGCCGTCGCCGGCGCGATCCCGATCGTCCGCCCGCTGGTCGAGTCGCTCGCCGGGGACGACGTGCACCGCATCATCGGCATCGTCAACGGCACCACCAACTACGTGCTCGACCAGATGGACCGCGAGGGTGCCGAGTTCGACGATGCGCTGAAGCAGGCGCAGGCCCTCGGTTACGCCGAGGCCGACCCGACCGCCGACGTCGAGAGCCACGACGCCGCCGCGAAGGCCGCGATCCTCGCCTCGCTCGCGTTCCACAGCCGGGTGCGCGCCGACCAGGTGCACCGGGAGGGCATCACCGGTGTCACCGCCGCCGACGTCCGCGAAGCGCGCGAACTCGACTGTGTCATCAAGCCACTCGCCATCTGCGAGCGCGTGACCGACGAGTCGGGCCGGACCGCGATCAGTGCCCGCGTCTATCCCGCGATGGTGCCCCGCTCGCACCCGCTCGCCAGCGTCCACGGCGCCTTCAACGCGATCTTCGTGGAAGCCGCAGCCGCCGGCGAGTTGATGTTCTACGGGCAGGGGGCCGGGGGAGCGCCCACCTCGTCGGCCGTGCTCGGCGACGTCATCGCCGCCGCACGACACATCGTGGCGGGCGCGCGCGGCCCGGGGGAGTCCGCATACGCGGATCTTCCTGTCCTTGCTCTGGATTCGGTGCAGACTCGCTATCACATCAGTCTCGACGTCGAGGACCGTCCCGGGGTCCTCGCCCGGGTCGCCGCCGTCTTCTCCGACCACGAGGTCTCGATCGAGAGCGTCCGGCAGCGGCTGGTGGAGGGTGACGACGGCGCCGAGCAGCGCGCCAGCCTGGTCGTCGTCACGCACGGCGCGAGGGACGCCGCGCTCGCCGCCACGACCGAGGCCCTGGCTGCCGATCCGTCGGTGCGCCGGCTGTGTTCGGTGATCCGGGTCGAGGGAGGTCTGTGATGGCGACACCGTGGCGCGGCGTCATCGAGGAGTACCGCGAGCGGCTGCCCATCGTCGCGGACGCGCCGGTCGTCACCCTGGGCGAGGGCGGCACCCCACTGATCCCCGCGGGGCACCTGTCCGAGCTGGTGGACGCCGAGGTGTTCGTCAAGTTCGAGGGGCTCAACCCGACCGCGTCGTTCAAGGACCGCGGCATGACCGTGGCGATCAGCCACGCGGCCGGGTCGGGTGCCCAGGCGGTCATCTGCGCCTCGACGGGCAACACCAGCGCGTCGGCGGCGGCCTACGCGACGAAGGCCGGGATGGCCTGCGGCGTGCTCGTGCCGGACGGCAAGATCGCGATGGGCAAGCTCAGCCAGGCCATCGCCCACGGCGCCACGCTGCTGCAGGTCGACGGCAACTTCGACGACTGCCTCACCCTCGCCCGCAAGCTCGCCGAGGCCTACCCGGTGGAGCTGGTCAACTCGGTCAACCCGGCCCGCATCGAGGGGCAGAAGACCGCCGCGTTCGAGGTCGTGGACGTGCTCGGTGACGCCCCCGACATCCACTGCCTGCCGGTCGGCAACGCCGGCAACATCACCGCCTACTGGCGGGGCTACCGGGAGTACGCCCAGGACGCCGAGCCGGCCGGGCCGGCGACCCGGCTGCCGCAGATGTGGGGGTTCCAGGCGGAGGGGGCGGCCCCGATCGTGCTGGGCCATCCGGTCGACACCCCGGAGACGGTGGCCACCGCGATCCGGATCGGCAACCCGGCCTCCTGGCGGCAGGCCGAGCAGGCCCGGGACGACTCCGGTGGGCGGATCGAGGCGGTCAGCGACCGGCAGATCCTCGCCGCGCACCGGCTGCTGTCGAGCCGCGAGGGCATCTTCGTGGAGCCCGCGTCCGCGGCCGGGGTCGCCGGTCTCCTCGCCGCGCACGAGGCGGGCGAGGTCCCCCGCGGGGCCCGGATCGTGTGCACGGTGACGGGACACGGGCTCAAGGACCCGGAGTGGGCGCTCCAGGACGTCGACGGTCTGGCCGTCACCCCGGTCCGGGTGCCCGTGGACGCGATGACCGCCGCGGCGGCGCTCGGACTGGTGGACTGAGGCCGTGCGGGAGCTGAGACCCGGCCGGGCGGTGGCCGTCCGCGTCCCGGCGAGCACGGCGAACCTCGGCCCCGGGTTCGACGCGATCGGGCTGGCGCTCGGGATCTGGGACGACTATGTCGCCGAAGTGACCGGTGACCGGCTGGTGATCGAGGTCGAGGGGGAGGGCGCGGCGGGCCTGACCTGCGACGAGAGCCACCTGGTGCACCGGTCGATGGTGCGGGCGTGGGACCGGCTCGGCGTCCGGCCGCCGGCCGGGCTGGTGCTGCGGTGTCGCAATGCGATCCCGCACAGCCGCGGGTTGGGGTCGTCCGCGTCGGCGATCGTCGCCGGCGTGACCCTCGCCCAGGCGCTGGCGGCGGACGACGCCGGCGCCGCGGACCTCGTCTTCGTCAACGACCTGGCCGGTGCGCTCGAGGGCCATCCGGACAACTCGTCGGCCAGTGTCTACGGGGGCATGACCCTGTCGTGGACGGACGACCTCGAGCCGGAACGCGTGCGGACCGTGCACCTGCGGGTGTCCCCCGAGATCGTGCCGGTCGTGCTGCTGCCCGCGATGGAGCTGTCCACGGCGTCCGCGCGGGCGATCCTGCCGGCCACGGTGCCGCTCGGTGACGCGGCCCGCGGGGCGGCCCGGGCGGCGCTGCTGGTCGAGGCGATGACCCGCCGGCCGGACCTGCTGCTCGCGGCGACGCGCGACTGGCTGCACCAGGAGGCGCGGCGCGGCTCCTACCCCGCGTCCATGGAGCTGGTGGACACCCTCCGTGGGCTGGGCCACGCGGCGGCCATCTCCGGGGCGGGGCCCAGCGTCATCGCGCTCGCGACGCAGGCCACGGCGCCGGAACTGCTCGCGTGGGTGCGGTCCTCGGGAAGGGATGCGGCCTGGCAGGCGTTGACACCGGAGATACCGATGACCGGCGTCTCGGTGGGTGACCACCCGGGTTCTGCCCCCCTCGGCGCGAGCAGTTGCTAGGGTATCTGCAGCAAGGGGGCTCCCAGGGGTGTAGATTGGACCTGCACCCGGCGGAGACAGCAGATCAGTAGTTCGCGTCATTCGCTGCCGGTGCTTACCACACGGGCGCCCCGCGTCATCACCACTGACTCCCCTTGCCGTACGTGTGGCACCCCAGTAACGGCCAGTTGACCTGGTCAGACATTTCCGGTTCTGGCATCCGAGCCAGACCGCAGACGAGGGGGAAGGATCCTTCGTGACAGACACCACCGAACTCACCGCGGCTTCTGGTGGCGCCGATCAGGCGCCACGCCGCGCTGGCTCCCTGAGCACGATGCGGCTCGCCGAGTTGCAGGGCCTCGCCGGGAGCATGGGAATCGCGGGCACCTCCAAGATGCGCAAGAGCGACCTCGTGGCGGCCATCCGCGCCGCGCGTGCCGGCGGCTCCCCGTCCGGCAAGGACGGGTCGTCCGACGCGGCCGCACCGGCGGAGGGGCAGCGGCCGGCCCGTCGCTCCCGCCGTGCGCAGAGCGCCGGCGGCAACGCCGACCAGCAGCAGACGAGCGAGTCGTCGGATCGCTCGGACGACTCGCGTGACCGGTCCGGGCACGCCGATCGCGCCGACCGGGGCGACCAGCAGGAGAGCCGGCAGAACGACCGGCAGAACGACGGTCAGGACCGGCGGGATGACCGGCAGGGCCGTGACCAGC
>CAYRLV010000300.1:0-5028 GCA_964425155.1 uncultured Ornithinicoccus sp.
CCGGCTTCGACATCGGCAAGGGCCTGGTGCCGGGGGAGATGCACCTGTCGGCCGGCCAGGAGCCGGTGGCGGCCGGGGTCTGCGCCAACCTCACCACCGACGACGCGCTCACCGCGGCGCACCGGCCGCACCACCTGGCGATCGCGCACGGCGTCGACCTGCGCGCGATGACCGCCGAGATCTTCGGCCGCGTGGACGGACTCGGCAAGGGTCGGGGCGGCCACATGCACCTGTTCGACCCGGCGGCGCACTTCTCCTGCTCCGGGATCGTCGCCGAGGGATTCCCGGCGGCGCTGGGCCAGGCGTTCGCCTTCCACCGCGCCAAGACCGACCGGGTGGCGGTCGCCGTCGCGGGGGAGGGCGCGGCCAACGCCGGTGCGTTCCACGAGTCCCTCAACCTCGCGGCCCGCTGGGCGCTGCCCGTCGTGTTCGTCGTGGAGGACAACGACTGGGGCATCTCGGTGCCGCGCGACGCGTCGACGGCGGTCGACTCCAACGCGGTCCGCGCGATGGCCTACGGCATCCCGGGGGAGCGGGTGGAGGACAACGACGTCGACGCCGTGTATGAGGTGGCGCGGCAGATGGTCGCGCGTGCCCGCGCGGGGGAGGGGCCGTCGCTGCTCGAGGTGCACACCCTGCGCCTGTGGGGCCACTTCGAGGGCGACGCCCAGGGCTACCGGCCGGACCGGGAGAAGGTGCACGAGGACGACCCGATCCCCGCATACGAGAAGCGGCTTCGAGACGCTGGGGTGCTCGACGACGAGGCGGTTCAGCAGGCCGCAGATGACGCCACGGCTGCGGTCGAGGACGCCATCACGTTCGCCAAGGAGAGCGCCGTGCCCGACCCGTCCACCGCCACCGACTACGTCTTCGCGTGAGGGAGCAGCAGCCATGACGATCACCGAGACGCCGCAGGGCACCCGCCGGCTGACGACCTCCAAGGCCATGGTCGAGGCCATCGACCAGGAGATGGCGCGCGACGAGTCCGTGTTCTACCTGGGCGAGGACGTCGGCGCCTACGGCGGCATCTTCAGCTCCACCACCGGTCTGCTCGACAAGTACGGACCCGGGCGGATCATCGATACCCCGATCTCCGAGACCGCGTTCATCGGCCTGGGGATCGGCGCCGCGGTCGAGGGGATGCGGCCGATCGTGGAGCTGATGTTCGCCGACTTCATGGGGGTGTGCCTGGACCAGATCTACAACCACATGGCCAAGATCCACTTCGAGTCCGGCGGCAACGTCACCGTGCCGATGGTGCTCACCACCGCGGTCGGCGGCGGCTACTCCGACGGCGCGCAGCACTCCCAGTGCCTGTGGGGGACCTTCGCCCACCTGCCCGGCATGAAGGTGGTGGTGCCGAGCAATCCGGCGGACGCCAAGGGCCTGATGACCTCGGCCATCCGCGACGACAACCCGGTCGTCTACCTCTTCCACAAGGGCGTCATGGGCCTGCCGTGGATGGCCAAGAACCGCCGCAGCACCGACGAGGTGCCCGAGGGCGAGCACCTCGTGCCGATCGGCGAGGCGAAGGTCGTGCGACCGGGCAGCGACGTCACCGTGGTCACCCTGTCACTGTCGGTGCACCACAGCCTCGACGTGGCCGACAAACTCGCCGAGGAGGGCATCGAGGCCGAGGTGATCGACCTGCGCAGCCTCGTGCCGCTGGACCGGGAGACCGTGCTCGAGTCGGTGCGCAAGACCGGCCGGCTCGTCGTGGTCGACGAGGACTACCTGTCGTATGGCGTGTCCGGCGAGATCGTGGCGACGGTCGCCGAGACCGATCCCGGGATGTTGCGTGCCCCGGCGAAGCGGGTCGCGGTGCCGGACGTGCCCATCCCGTATGCCCACGACCTGGAGTATGCGGTGCTCCCGCGGCAGGACCGGATCGAGCAGGCGATCAGGGCAGTCCTGTGACCGAGGTGCTGTTTCCCCCGCTGTCCAAGGACACACCGGACGCGGAGGGGGTGCTGGCCACCTGGTTCGTCGCCGACGGCGAGTCGGTGTCGGTCGACCAGCTGCTCGCCGAGGTGCAGGTCGACAAGGTCTCCGCCGAGGTCCCGGCGCCGGTCGCCGGGGTCGTGCGTCAGCTCGTGGCGGAGGAGGACGCCGTGCGGCAGGGCACACCGATCGCCCGGATCGAGTAGTCGTGGCCCCGATCTGACAGCGGCATGAGCCGGCCCCCGCATCTGGCCCGTTCCCTCGGTCCCGAAGCAGACGTCATACGGCTAGGGCGTGGAGTAGGTTTCCTGCCAGGCGGATTCGGCGAAGCTGAATAGACGCTTCGGATCCATCCGCAGCCAGACGGTCGCCCACGCGATGCTGCCGCCGCGGTTGCGCACCTCGGTGGCGCGGCGGACCTCGTCGGGAGCGGTGGTCAGCACTTCGGCCGGTCCCTCGGTGAGGACCGCAGCGTGGCTGTCGTGTTCACCCTCGAGGACGGACAGGGCCAGCCAGGGATGGGCCCGAACGTTGGCGTTGCGGGCCGCGTTGTGGACGGTGGGCAGCCAGAACGCCTCCGCGTAGATGGTGAACAGCGTCGGCGCGGCATGGGCCCGGCCGTCGGGCCGAGTGGAGGACGCCAGGGCGTAGGTCCGATGGTGCAGATAGGTGGCCAGCTGGGGTCCGGTCAGTCTCCGCTGCGGCGGGTAGGCCTTGCGCACCGCTGCGCCGCCTCGCTCGAACGACGCGTCCTGGAGCTGGCCCAACCACTCTGCGTGTGCGGGGTCGCCCGCAGTGGTCTGCAGGTCTGCTGGGCCAGGTTCGTGCATGGGCTCGTTCCTTCGGTAGGGCGCGTGTCTGCGGAATCGGGTGCAGCGGTCGGGGCGCCACGATAGCCGGGGTGCCCGGCTCCGCATACGCCGGACAGGCCAACGCTTCTCTGCGGTGTCACATCCGCAGCGTTGCCGGTGTCTCTATGGGATGACAAACCACGAACTCTTTGGCACAGGCAGCGAATCAGGAGCAGACATGGAGCACACGACCCGCATCCCGCCGGCCCCGATCACCGGGGTCAAGGGAGCGCTGATGAAGCGGATGATCGAGAGGAAGCTGGGCAAGGTCCCGACGGCGGTGGGCGTCTACTGGCACAACCCCAAGGTGCTGTTCGGCAGCTTTGGGCTCGGCGGCAAGGTGCAGAAGTGGGACGCGTGCGATGAGGGGCTGAAGTCGTTCGCGCACATTGCTGTCGCGTCGCTGGTCGGCTGCACGTGGTGCTTGGACTTCAACTACTTCGAGGCCCGCAACAAGGGGCTCGACGTGGACAAGGCGCGCGAGATCCCGCGGTGGCGCGAGGCGGACGTCTTCACTCCGGTGGAGCGGGACGTCCTGGAGTACGCCGAGGCGATGAGCCAGACACCGCCGACCGTGACCGACGCGTTGGTGGACCGGCTGCACGCCGAGCTGGGACCTGCGGCCGTGGTCGAGCTGACCTCGGTGATCGCCTTCGCGAACCTGAGCACGCGGGGCAACGTGGCGCTTGGCATCGAGTCCGACGGCTTCGCCGCGGCCTGCGGCATGAAGCCCTTGGCCGAGCGGCCCGAGGTAGCCTCCGCGTCATGAGCGAGGACCCCTTCCTGGCCCACCGCAGCCTGCTGTTCACCGTCGCCTACGAGATGCTCGGCTCGGTCGCGGACGCCGAGGACGTGGTGCAGGAGAGCTGGCTGCGGTGGGGAGCGTTGGCCGACGCTCAACGGGATGAGATCCGCGACCCGCGGGCGTACCTCGTGCGGATCGTGACGCGGCTGGGCCTCAATCGGCTCCGGACGCTGGCACGGCGGCGCGAGGAGTACGTCGGTGAGTGGCTGCCCGAGCCCGTGCTCACCGGCCCGGGGGTCGCCGAGGACGTCGAGCTCGCGGAGAGCGTGTCGATCGCCATGCTCACGGTGCTCGAAACGCTGCTTCCGACCGAGCGGGCCGTCTTCGTGCTCCGCGAGGTGTTCGACGTGCCGTTCGGGGAGATCGCCGAGGCGCTGGACAAGTCGCCGGCGGCGGTGCGCCAGATCGGGTCGCGGGCCCGGAAGCACGTGGCGGCCCGTCGGCCGCGGATGTCGGTGAGCCGCACCGAGCAGGAGCAGGTGGTCGAGCGGTTCCTCGCCGCGCTGACCACGGGCGACGTGCCCGGACTGCTCGAGGTGCTGGCTCCCGACGTGCTCGTCGTGGGGGACGGCGGCGGCTTGGCCCCGACGATCCCGAAGCCGGTGCGTGGGGCGGCAAAGCTCGCTCCGGTGATGGCCCGCTTCGCGGAGGTGGCTCCCGGCGCGAGCGTGTCCATCATCGACCTCAACGGCAACATCGCGGCGCGCATCGACCCGGGCCGCGAGAACGACACGGCCGTGTCGTTCGTCATCGAGGATGGCCGGATCGCCTGCATCTACGCGATCCGCAACCCGCACAAGCTCCAGCGGCTGGACGAGGTGGCCGAGCTGCGACGCTGATGCCAACACGTCGGCGAGGATCGCGAGAGTGGTTCGACAGGTCGACCAATGCCCTCGGCAGGGAGGGGCTCAGGCCAGGACGGAGATCCCTTGCAGCCAGGACTCCCAGGAGGACTCTTCGCGCCGCACGTAGGCCGCGGCTTCGGCGGAGAACAGGTAGGCCCGGACGCCCGCCGTCGCCTTGCCGTCGCCCTCGTCCCACGCGTAGATGTTGAGCATTCCGGGCACTGGCGCGGTGAGCCGGACCAGGGCCTGCCGTTCTCCGACGCGCTCGACCGTGCCGGTGGCACCGCATACATCGATCGTGGCGTCCTCATCGCCCAACCCGAGGGTGTCGTGCAGGGTCGACCAGAGGGTCTCTGCGTCGCCGGGGTGAGAGGCAGTGGCTTCCAGGTGCGTGGCCTGCTGGCCGGGGAAGTGAGACAGGTAGAGGCGCAGGTTGTCGAAGAAGGGCATCCAGCCCGGGGCCATGGTGTCCCAGAACTCCGACTCCCAGGCTGCGCCCGTGCCGAAGCCGCTGCTGGTGACGCGCACGATGCAGGTGCCGCCGGACTGTGCCTCGACGAGGAACTCCGACGTGAGCGGGCTCAGG
>CAYRLV010000301.1:0-5022 GCA_964425155.1 uncultured Ornithinicoccus sp.
CGCTGCGGCGACGGCGTCTGCTTCCAGGTGATCTGGTCCTCGGTGTAGCCCAGCTCCTTGGCCACGTAGGTGGCGACGTCCACGTCGAACCCGGTGTACTTCGACCCCTCCTTGAGGCCCAGGCCCGGCTGGTCGAACTTGATGCCGATGGTGATCCCGTCATCGCCCCCTCCGCTGCCGCTGTCCGAGCCGCAGGCGGCCAGGGACGTGACGCCGAGGACGGCGATCGAGGCGGTGGCGAGCAGTGCGGTGCTTCGACGCACGGTCATGGTGACTCCTGTGTCAGAGATGGGTGTGTTGAATGTTTCGGCAGGGTGGCCGTCAATGGGTGAGGATCTTGCCGAGGAAGTCCTTGGCCCGGTCCGACTGGGGATGGGTGAAGAACTCCTCGGGGGTGTTCTCCTCGACGATCTGGCCGTCGGCCATGAAGATGACCCGGTCGGCGGCCTTGCGGGCGAACCCCATCTCGTGGGTGACCACGACCATGGTCATGCCGGACTTGGCCAGGCTGGTCATGACGTCGAGGACCTCGTTGATCATCTCGGGGTCCAACGCCGACGTCGGCTCGTCGAAGAGCATCACCTTGGGATCCATCGCCAGCGATCGGGCGATGGCGACCCGCTGCTGTTGTCCGCCGGACAACTGGGCGGGGTACTTGTCGGCCTGCACGAGCACACCGACCCGGTCGAGCAGCTCCCGAGCGCGCTTCTCGGCCTCGGCCTTGCCGATTCCGCGCACCTTGATAGGGCCGAGCGTGACGTTCTCGAGGATCGTCTTGTGCGCGAAGAGGTTGAACGACTGGAACACCATGCCGACGTCGGCGCGTAGCTTGGCCAGGGCCTTGCCCTCGCTCGGCAGCGGCTTGCCGTCGATGCTGATCGACCCGCTCTCGAACGTCTCCAGCCGGTTGATCGTGCGGCACAGGGTGGACTTGCCGGACCCCGACGGGCCGATCACGACGACCACCTCGCCCTGCCGGACGGTGAGGTTGATGTCCTGCAGCACGTGCAGGTCGCCGAAGTGCTTGTTGACACCCTCCAGGACCACCAGGGGCTCGCCGGAGGGGGGTGTCTGCGGGGTCTGGTCCGCCTCCCGGTCGGGGAGCTGCGTGCCAGGCGGGGCGTCGGTCATTGGGGCACCCTAACCAGCGAGGACCCCCAGCGGTAGCACCCGCGCGCAATCGGAGCGTGCTGGTGACCACATCGTTGCCGTACGGTGACCCGCGGCGCCGCTTCCAGTGCCCCCAGCGACAATTCCCATCGGCGACCTATCTTTCGCGGGCCCGCGCAGGGGACATGGCGCAGGGGGATATATCGGTCGCAGGCGCTGTTCGGCGCACCGTACGATCAGGCACGCCATGCGCGACTTCCCTCCCCGCATCGGCACCTTCTGGTCCGGCCGGGAGGTGTCGAGCGAGACCCCTGACACGGCCAGCCCCGCGCGCTTCCTGCGCTGGATGCTGCGCCGGCAACCCGACGTGCTCGCGGCCAGCCTGGTGCTGGGCCTGCTCTGGCAACTGCCGCTGGTCCTCGGCCCATGGATCTTCGGGCGGGCCATCGACGACGGCGTGGTGGGCGGCGACGCGGTGAAGGTCGTCGAGTGGTCCGTCCTGCTGCTGGTGGTCACGCTGGTCGGGGCGGTCTGCGGGATCCTGGTCCACTCGCTGGTGGTGCGGGGTTGGCTCATCGCGCTCTACGGGACCACCGAGATGGTGACCCGCAAGACCGCGCAGCTGGGCCACGTGCTGCCCCGGCGCTCGCCGACCGGCGAGGTGCTCAGCGTGGCGTCCAGTGACTCCGACGAGTTCGGGGCGATGGCCGAGATCATCACGCGCGCCGGGGCGCAGCTGCTGTCCTTCCTCGGCGTCGCCGCGATCGTGCTGTCCACCTCGACCACGCTCGGCCTGATGGTGCTGGCCGCGGCGCCGGTGCTCGCCGGGGTCGCCCTGCCGTTCCTCATGCCGTTGCACCGCCGGCAGGCGCTGGAGCGCTCCCGCAACTCCGACCTGACCTCGATGGCGACCGACATCGTGGCCGGGCTGCGGATCCTGCGCGGCATCGGTGGCGAGCGCACCTTCGGCCAGAACTACGCGGGGCAGTCCCGCAGCGCCATGCGAGCGGGCGTCTCCGCCGGGATCTGGCAGGCCGTGGTGGAGGGGCTCGGCGTGCTGTTCTCCGGAGTCTTCCTCGTGCTGCTGATGTGGGCGGGCGCGCACGAGGTCTTCGCGGGCCGGCTGTCGATCGGCCAGTTGGTGAGCTTCCTCGGCTACGCGTTGTTCATGGTGACCCCGATCCGCACCTTCTTCGAGGCCGCCCAGAAGGTCACCCGGGCGATGGTGTCCGCGCGCAAGGCCATCGCCATCTTCGACCAGCGCTCGCCGTGGCGGGCGCCGGACCGACCGGCCCCGCTCGACCCGAGCGGCGAGCTGGTGGACCGCGCCACCGGATTCGTCGCCCGTCCCGGTCAGCTCACCGTCCTGGTCGACGCCGTGCCCGAGCGTTCGGCGGCCCTCGCCGACCGGCTCGGCCGCTACCTTCCGGCCGACACCGAGCCGGTGCCGCACGAGACCGGCGAGTCGCTCAAGGGGCGGGCCGCCCGCCGCGAGCGTCGGGCCCGTGCCCAGCGCCGGGCCGAGCTGTCCCGGCAGGACGCGGTGCGGGCGGCCGGCCCGTGGGGCGTCAGCCTCTCCGGGATCGACCTGTCCGAGACCGACGTCGCCACGGTCCGTCGCACCATCCACGTCTCCGACACCAGCAGCCAGCTGTTCGCCGGCACGCTGCAGGACGCGGTGGACCCGCACGGCCTCCTCACCCGCGAACGGGCCGAGCTGCTGCTGCGCGCGGCCAACGCCGAGGACGTCTACGACGCGCTGCCGGGAGGCTGGCAGGGCCGGCTGGACGAGCGCGGCCGCGGCCTGTCCGGTGGGCAGCGGCAGCGGGTGGTGCTCGCCCGGGCGCTGGCGCTCGACGCGCCGGTGCTGGTGCTGGTCGAGCCGACGTCGGCCGTCGACGCGCACACCGAGGCCCGGGTCGCCGAGCGAGTCACCCAGCTTCGCCGCGGCCGCACCACCGTCGTGTGCACCGTCTCGCCGCTCTGGCTGCACCACGCCGACCACGTCGTGCTGATGTCCGGCGACCAGGTGGTGGCCGAGGGCCGGCACGACGAGCTGCTCGACACCTGTCCCGACTACCGGGGCGTCGTCAACCGCGCGATGGAGGACGAGGAGGTGCCCACGTGATCACCGACCCGCTGCACACCTCCGCCGCCACCTGGCGCGAGCACGTCGACGACGGGCCGGTCCTCGACCCGCGCCTGGTCCCGCCCGCCGACGCCTCGGCCCGGGAGCGCTTCTGCGCGTGGCGGATCCGTCACCACCTGCGCCGTGGCGCCGCCGAGCAGGTGTATGCGGAGTCGCGCCACCCGGAGCGCGGCTGGCCGGTGGCGGACGACCACGCGGTGTTCCGGTTCTTTCGGCGGCTGATCGGCGAGCGCAAGGGCCAGACCCTCGCACTCGTCCTGCTCAACGCGCTGGCCGCCGGTGCCGCGCTGGTGGTGCCCCGTCTGCTCGGGTCACTGGTCGACCACACCACCGCGGGCAACGTCGACGGCGTGCACACGCTGGTCATCGCGGTCGTCGTGGTCGTCGTCCTGCAGGCGCTGCTGACCTTCCTGGCGCAGCGCACGTCCACCCTGTTCGGCCAGGACCTGCTCGCGACCGCGCGTGAGTACATCGTCCACACCATCCTGCGCCTACCGCTCGGCCAGGTGGAGTCGGCGAGCACCGGTGACCTGGTCACCCGGGTCACCCGCGACGTCGGCACGATGAGCCGCTCGGTGCAGTTCGGGCTGCCGATGGCGATCATCTCGTTGCTGACCGTGCTGCTGTCGATCGTCGCGATGCTGCTCAACTCGTTGCTGCTGGCGGTGCCCTGCCTGCTGGTGATCGGCACCAGCTGGTTCGCGGTGCGCAGCTACCTGCGACGTGCCCCGCAGGGCTACATCTACGAGGGCGCCACCTACTCCCAGATCAACACCACGCTGACCGAGACCGTCGAGGGCGCCCGCACCGTCGAGGCGCTCGGCCTGGCGCCGCGGCGGGTGCAGCAGGGGAGCGACGACATCACGTTGTCGTCGCAGGCCGAGCGCTACACCATGAGCCTGCGCAACCTGCTCTTCTGTGTCATCGACATCGCGTTCAACACGCCTCGGGTGGTGACGCTCGTGGTCGGTGCCTGGGGGTATGCGGAGGGCTGGGTCTCGCTCGGGCAGATCACCGCCGCGGTGCTCTACGTCGAGTCGTTGAGCGGGCCGCTCGACCGTCTGGTCGGCGAGCTCGACCGGCTGCAGGTGGGCACCGCGTCGACCGCGCGGCTGCTGGGCATCGCCGAGGTGCCGCCCGACCGCGCCCCTGGCTCGGCGGTGCCGGACGGGCAGCACCTGGTGGGCTCCGACCTGCGCTTCGCCTATCGCGGCGACCACGACGTGCTGCACGGTGTCGACCTCGAACTGCTCGATGGCGAGCGGCTCGCGGTCGTGGGGCCGTCCGGCTCCGGCAAGTCCACGCTGGCCCGGCTGCTGTCGGGCATCAACGGGCCCCGCACCGGCTCGGTGACCGTCGGTGGCGTGGACCTGGTGGCGCTGCCGCTGTCCTCCCTGCGCACCCAGGTCGCGCTCGTCACCCAGGAGCACCACGTCTTCATCGGCAGCGTGCGGGACAACATCGTGCTGGCACGGGAGGACTCCGGCGACGACCGGGTGTGGGCGGCTCTTGCCGCAGTCGGGGCCGACACCTGGGTCCAGCGACTGCCGCGCGGCCTGGACACCCGCATCGGCTCGGGGCAGTGGTCCCTGACGCCGGCCCAGGCACAGCAGGTCGCCCTCGCCCGCCTGATCATCGCCGACCCGCACACGCTGGTGCTGGACGAGGCGACCTCGCTGATCGACCCCCGGACGGCCCGGTCGCTCGAGGGCTCGATGAACGCGTTGCTGCAGGGGCGCACGGTCGTGGCGATCGCGCACCGG
>CAYRLV010000302.1:0-5003 GCA_964425155.1 uncultured Ornithinicoccus sp.
GCCCATACGGCGGGCGAGCAGCGCCTGTCCGAGCACGTTGTTGATCTTGTGCGACCCGGTGTGGTTGAGGTCCTCCCGCTTGAGCAGGATTCGCGCGCCCCCGGCGTGCTCGGCGAACCGTGGCACCTCGGTCAGGATGCTGGGCCGCCCCGTGTAGGTGAGGTGCAGCCGGTCCAGCTCGCCCTGGAAGCCGGGGTCGGTGGCCGCCTTGAGACGGGCCTCGTCCAGCTCCTCCAGCGCGGCGACGAGCGCCTCCGGGACGAACCGGCCGCCATACGCACCGAACCGGCCCGCGGGTTCAGCCGGCATGCGGGGCCCCCGTGTGGCGCAGCGCCGGGTGGGCCCCGGCCGCCACCAGGTCGGCGACCGCGGCGCGGGGGTCGCCGCCAGTGACCAGGCTCTCCCCCACCAGCACGGCGTCCGCGCCGGACCGGGCGTAGTCGATCACGTCGTAGGGGCCGCGCACCCCGGACTCGGCCACCCGGACCACGCCTTCGGGCACGCGTGGTGCCAGGGCGGCGAAGGTGGAGCGGTCCACCTCCAGGGTCTTGAGGTTGCGGGCGTTGATGCCGATGACCGACGCCCCGGCGTCCACCGCTCGCTGCAGCTCGGTCTCGTCGTGCACCTCGACCAGCGCGGTCATGCCGAGCGACTCGGTGCGCTCGCGCAACCCGACGAGGGTGTCCTGGTCGAGCGCAGCGACGATCAGCAGGACGAGGTCGGCGCCGTGCGCGCGAGCCTCCCAGACCTGGTAGCTCGAGACGATGAAGTCCTTGCGCAGCACCGGGACGTCGACGGCAGCACGCACCGCGGTCAGGTCGGCCAGGCTCCCGCCGAACCGGCGGGACTCGGTCAGGACGCTGATGACGGTGGCCCCGCCGTGGGCGTAGTCGGTGGCGAGTCCTGCGGGGTCGGCGATCATCGCGAGGGCGCCCTTGCTCGGGCTGGTGCGTTTGACCTCGGCGATCACGCGCACGCCCGGCTGTCGCAGCGCCGCGGCGGCGTCTCGGGCGGGAGGGGCCTTCTCGACCCGGACCTTCAGGTCGTCCAGCGAGGTCTGCGCCTGGCGCGTCGTGAGGTCGGCCCGGACTCCCTCGATGATCTCGTCAAGGACAGTGGACACTGCTCAAGGCTAACCGGCGGGTCCCGCCCGGCCGAATCCGGCTCTCTGCACCGTGGCTTCGCCCCTGGTGCCCCCGTGGTCGCCGGTGGTGGCGACTCAGCCCTGCGACGGCTGCTGGCCCTCGGCGGCGGCGCCGCCGGCGCGGTGGGTGTGCGAGCTGTGCGCCGGCTTGTCGACCCCGAACCCGGCCATCGACAGGACCTTGCCGACCACCAGCGCGATCCCGGCCAGGACGATGCCCGCGATGTCCAGCCACAGCATCCCGAAGCCGATGCCCAAGGAGATCAGCGCGGCCGCGACCAGCAGCAGGCCGACCGTCGTCCACGAGGCGACGCTCTGACCGTCTTCGTGATCTGCAGCCATGGTGGCGTTCTCCTCGTGCTGTCGTTCCGGGGCTGCGGCCATTGTGTCAGGAGGAGTCGTCCGGACGTCGCCGACCCTCCGGAGTGCTGCGGCCACCCGGCTCGTCCGTCGGGTCGTCCCCCTCGGTGAGCCGGTCCCAGGCACTGCGGGCCGGCGGTTGCGCCGACGGGGCGTCGTAGCGGCGCGACAGCCCGCTCCAGCGCCGGCCGGCCGCCAGGGCGAGCACGCCCCCGATCCCCATCGCCACGGACGCCACGCCGGCGATCCACGGCCAGACCGTGGCCGTTCCCTCGGCTGCGATCGAGCCGGTGTGTCCGGTGCTGGTGGCCGCGAGCTCACCCAGCGCGTCGCCGGGGTCGGCCAGGACGCGCACCACGACCACGAGGGACAGGACCGCCGCGAGCACGGTGGCGAGCGCGGCGACCACCCGGACCACCCGGCCGGCGGTGGCCGACGCGACCGCGGCCGCGGCGCCCACCAGCGCCGCACCCAGCACCCCCTTGGCGACCTGCGACCCGGTGCCGTGCAGCGCGCTGTTGCCCAGGACCGTGTCGCGCACCGACCCGTCCACCCAGACCCGCGAGCCGCTCACCAGCAGGATCGCCGCCCCGACGAGCACGAGGACCAGCACCACCCGCTTGGCCAGCAGCCGGTCCGCGAGGCTCCGATGGTCGGGTTCGCGCTCGGTCACGGTGCCCTCAGCCCGGTCGCGGCCGCCACCGCGCGCAGGGCGGCAGCCGCCTTGTTGACGCTCTCCTGGAACTCCAGCTCCGGCACCGAGTCGGCGACGATGCCGCCGCCGGCCTGCACGTGCGCCACCCCGTCGCGGATCACGGCGGTGCGGATCGCGATCGCCATGTCCAGGTCACCGGCGAAGTCCAGGTAGCCCACCACCCCGCCGTAGAGCCCGCGGCGGCTCGGCTCGTGCTCGTCGATCAGGGCCATGGCGCGCGACTTCGGCGCGCCGGACAGGGTGCCGGCCGGGAACGTGGCGGCCAGCACGTCATACGCGCTGCGCCCCTCGCGGAGCTCGCCGACCACCGTCGACTCGAGGTGCATGATGTGGCTGTAGCGCTGGATCCGCATGAACTCCACCACGTCCACGGTGCCCGCGCGACAGACACGCTGCAGGTCGTTGCGGGACAGGTCGACCAGCATGACGTGCTCGGAGCGCTCCTTGGGGTCGGCGAGCAGCTCCTCGCCGTTGGCGACGTCCTCCTCCGGTGTCGCCCCGCGCGGCCGCGACCCGGCGATCGGGTGGGTGATCGCCCGGCGCCCACTCACCTTGACCAGCGCCTCGGGGCTGGAACCGACGACGTCGTATGACGTGCCGTCCGGTGCCGCGAGCCGCAGCAGGTACATGTACGGGCTGGGGTTGGACGCGCGCAGGGCCCGGTAGACGTCCAGCGGGTCCGCGGGGCAGGGCACCGAGAAGCGTTGCGAGAGCACGACCTGGAACACCTCGCCGGCCCGGATCGCCTCCTTGCCGGCCTCCACCATGGCGTGGAACTGCTCCGGGGTGCGGTTGCTCCGCGGCTCGGGGCCGGACGGCTCGATCACCGCCACGGTGCTGGGCGCCGGCGCCGCCAGGTCGGCCGTCATCCGGTCCAGCCGGGCGACGGCGTCCGCCCAGGCCTGCTCCACCCGCTCGTCGGTGGCGTCGTAGTTGACCGCGTTGGCCACGAGCAGCAACGACCCGTCCGCGTGGTCGAGGACCGCGAGGTCGGTGGCCAGCATCATCGCCAGCTCGGGCAGGTGCAGCTCGTCCGGCGCGTTGTCGGGCACCTTCTCCCACCGGCGCACGGCGTCGTAGGTGATCGCGCCCACCATGCCGCCGGTGAGCGGCGGGAGTCCCGGCAGCACGGGGGTGGCGAGCGCCTCGATCGTCGCGCGCAACGCGGCGAGCGGATCGCCGTCGACGGGGACACCGACCGGCGGATCCCCGATCCAGTGCGCCTGCCCGTCCCGCTCGGTCAGCGTGGCACCGCAGGCGGCGCCGACGATGGAGTAGCGCGACCAGACGCCGCCGTGCTCGGCGGACTCGAGCAGGAAGGTGCCGGGCCGGTCCTTGGCCAGCTTGCGGTAGACGCCGACCGGCGTCTCGGCGTCGGCCAGGAAGCGGCGCACGACGGGGATGACCCGGCGGTCCCGCGCCAGCGAGGCGAACCCGTCCAGCGCGGGCCAGGTCACGCCATACCGCAGGTCGGGGACCTCGCTCCCGGTCATGGGCGGACCCCGAGCGTGACCGGCAGCTCACGGCCCTCGAAGCAGGTGCGGGTGCCGGTGTGGCAGGCCGGCCCGACCTGGTCGACCCGCACGAGCAGCGCGTCGCCGTCGCAGTCGAGGGCCACACCCTGGACGTACTGCAGGTGGCCGGAGGTGTCGCCCTTGCGCCAGTACTCCCCGCGGCTGCGCGACCAGAAGGTCACTCGTCCGCTGGTGAGGGTGCGGCGCAGCGCCTCGTCGTCCATCCAGCCGACCATGAGCACCTCGCCGGTGTCGTGCTGCTGGATCACGGCGCAGACCAGACCGGCCGCGTCGCGCTTCAGGCGCGCGGCGATGGTGGGGTCGAGCGTGGGGGTGTCGGACACCCGCCCATTGTGCCGGGTCGGCGAGGCTGCCTCGTGCCGCGGCTCAGAGCCAACCGCGGCGCGTGGCCTCGATCCCGGCCTGGAAGCGGGTCCGCACCCCGAGCAGTTCCAACAGTTCGGCGACGCGGCGGCTGTAGGTGCGCGGCGACATCGCCAGCCGGCGGCAGGCGACGTCGTCGGGCTGACCGCTCGCCAGCGCCGGCAGCACCGCAGCCAACGAGGACGGTGGCCCGTCCGGGAGACCCGGCGGCTCCACCCCGGAGGTCCAGAGGTTCTCGTGCACGGCCACCAGCGCGGCGATCACCCCGGGGTCCCGCACGATGCGGAACCCGGCCATGGGGTCGGACACGTCGACGGGCACGAGGGCCACCTGGCGGTCGAGCACCATGAGGTTGAGCGGCACGCGCTGCACGACCCGCGTCTCGGCGGAGTCGAGCAGCGGCTTCGCCCCGAGCTCGTCACCGACGAGGAGGGCCTGCCCGGTCGTCACCTGACGGATCTGGACCTCCGGGCGCGTGAGCCGCGTGGGCTGCCCGTCGTCGGTGTGGCGGTGCCGGGTCGCCCTGGTGCGGCCGCAGCCGGCCGCCATCAGGAAACCGTGCTCGTCGACGGCCAGGACCTCCCGACGCGCCTGCTGGCGGAGCCGGGCGATGGCCGTCCCGATCACCGTGCAGCCGCCTTGGACCGTGCGCAGCGGTGGCACGGCACCGGCCCGCGCCCGCTGGGCCGAACGGTCCAGGGTCGCGGCCAGCGCCGAGCTCGCCCCATGCGGGGTCGTCGCGTAGGCATCCAGGTTTCCGGCAGCGGTGACTCGTCGCGCCATCTGCCCATCGTGAACCCCGTGCGCTATGTCGTGTCAGACATGACGATTTCTCGCCAATCGGGTGCCTGCCCGCTGGCGCCGTCGCTCGATGCGGCGCGCCCTC
>CAYRLV010000303.1:0-1724 GCA_964425155.1 uncultured Ornithinicoccus sp.
CGGCGCCACCGTGACCGTGCAGCTGCGGATGCGGCGGGATGGTGACAGCGAGTCGGCAGGGGACACAACGGGTTTCGACGACGTGCTGGCCACCCGGCGGCGCGAGGCGGACGAGTTCTACGCCGCCGTGATCCCGGAGTCGGCCACGCCGGAGGACCGGCACGTCGCCCGCCGGGCGTTCGCGGGGCTGCTCTGGGGCAAGCAGCTCTACCGCTACGACGTGGCGCGCTGGCTGGAGGGGGACCCGACCCAGCCACCCCCGCCACCGCAGCGGCGCGCGCGGCAGCCGCGCGGACGCAATACGTCCTGGGACAACCTCGCTCTCGCCGACGTCATCTCGATGCCCGACGAGTGGGAGTACCCGTGGTTCGCCACCTGGGACCTCGCGTTCCACTGCGTCGCTCTGGCGCATGTCGACGCGGAGTTCGCCAAGGAGCAGCTCGTCCTGCTCTGTCGGGAGTGGGCGATGCACGCGAACGGCCAGCTCCCCGCATACGAGTGGAACTTCTCCGACGTCAACCCGCCGGTGCACGCGTGGGCGGCGTGGCAGGTCTACCGGATCGACGGCTCGCGCGACCGCAGCTTCCTGATCCGCGTGTTCACCAAACAGCTGCTCAACTTCGCCTGGTGGGTCAACCGGAAGGACGCCGACGGGTCGAACCTGTTCGAGGGCGGGTTCCTCGGGATGGACAACATCGGGCTGTTCGACCGGTCGGCCCCGCTGCCGGGCGGGCAGCGGCTGGAGCAGTCCGACGCCACCAGCTGGATGGGCTTCTTCTGCCTGTGCATGCTGCGGATCGCGATCGAGCTGGCCCGGCACGAGCCGGCGTGGGACAGTTCGGCGACCAAGTTCCTCGAGCACTTCCTCGGGATCGCCGAGGCCATGGAGCAGTTCGGCTCGCACGCGGTCTCGGTCTGGGACGAGCAGGACGGCTTCTTCTACGACGTGCTCGTGCAACCGGACGGGAGCTACCAACAGTTCAAGGTGCGCTCGATGGTCGGGCTGCTGCCGATGATGGGCGTCGCGGTGGCCCCGGAGTGGGTGGAGCGCGAACTCCCCGACTTCACCTCGCGGCTGGAGTGGCTGAGCGTCCGCCGCCCGCACCTGACCGATGCGGTCATCACGACCGCCGACGAGGGGCGGCCGCTGCGCACCCTCTCCCTGGTCGACCCGTCCCGGCTCGGCCGGCTGCTCGAGCGGATGCTGGACGAGAGCGAGTTCCTGTCGCCGCACGGGGTCCGCTCGGTGTCCGCGGCCTACCGTGACGGCTACACGGCCGAGGTCGACGGCGCGTCGTTGTCCCTGCGCTACACCCCTGCCGAGTCGGACAGCGCGCTCTTCGGGGGCAACTCGAACTGGCGCGGGCCGGTGTGGTTCCCGGTGAACATCCTGCTGCTCGACGCGCTGCACACCTGGGCGGACGGCGCCGGTGCCGGGTTCACGGTGGAGCTGCCCACCGGGTCGGGTCGCGAGTGCAGCCTCCTCGACGTCGCCCGCGACCTCGAACAGCGCCTGGTCGGGCTGTTCCGGCCGGGCCCGGACGGCCGCCGGCCCGGGGACCCGCGGCACGTGCCGACGGGCCCGCTGTGGGCGCCGCACCCGACGTTCAGCGAGTACTTCCACGGCGACACCGGGGCGGGGCTCGGCGCGTCGCACCAGACCGGGTGGACCGCGATGGTCGCCCACCTGATCTGCACCGCCGACGAAGGCGTCGGCTGAGGCG
>CAYRLV010000303.1:1824-4984 GCA_964425155.1 uncultured Ornithinicoccus sp.
TGAGGCGTCAAGCCGCGCTGGCGAACCTGCGCTTCGGTGCCGGTATGCGGGGTGCTCGCGCACCTTCGCCAGCGCGGCTCGACACCGCGCCAGGGGTTGCCGGTCGGCTCAGCGGGTCAGGTCCTCGCCGCCGCCGCGGGCCAGGGCCGCGGCGACGGTGCCGGCGTGCTCGCGCAGCATCTCCTCCGGCACGGTCGGCAGCAGCTCGTTCCAGAACACGAGCATCGCGCCCCGGCCCTGCATCATGCCGAGCGGCCGACCGAAGAACTGCAAATGGAAGTGCGCGCTCCCGTCACCCCAGCGGGAGAAGTGCGTCCGCGCCACCGAGTCGAGCGACTGGATCGCGCCGGCCAGCCGTTGCATGACGTCGCCGAAACCGCCGAGCTGCTCGGGCCCGAGCTGGTCCAGCCGCAGGTGCTCGCGGGGCGACAGGCCGCAGGCGATCGGCAACCCGGTCTCCGCGAACGGCACCACCTGCCAGTGCTCGTCGCGCCAGATGGCCCGCTCGGGGACGTGCGTGCAGTGGAAGCACTCGCCCGGGTCGGCGACCCCTCGCCGCGGTCGTTCCGGGGCCAGCATCGGCTCCAGCGGCTTGGCCCGCAGGTCGCCCTCGAAGCCGAACAGCGGGTCGGCCAACAGCTCCTCGACCGGCAACGACTCCCCGATGGGGAGCCGGTCGTGGTAGGCGGTGTGGACGGGCTGCTGCGCGTTCTCCTCGGACGTCATGACCGGTCAGTATGCCGCCACGCCCCCGCCCGGACGTCCTGCGGTCGGCTGTCGGTGACCGCCAGGCAGGACGTCCCGCGTTGCGCCGCGCGGACGGTCGGTTCAGCGGAGGCTGAGCCCGCTCTCCAGCAGGGCCAGGGACTCGTCGAGCATCGCCGGCAGGTCGCCGGTGCCGCCGGCCTCCCCCCAGATGACGATCGCCCGGGCCAGGGCGCCCATCACCGCGGCGGCCGCGACCTGGACCTCGAATCCGGGCTCCTCCCGCCCGAGCTGGCGGGTCATGGCCGCGGCGAGCAGGTCCTCGGCGTCGCGCATCTGGTCGGCCATCCGGGCCCGGATCGCCGGCACCTCGATCCACAGCCGGATCCGCAGGTAGAGCTGCTCGCGGTCCCGCTCGTAGACGGTGCGGAACAAGCCGCCGAAGGCCCGCCGCGCCGCCTCGAGTGGGGGCAGGTCGGGGTCCTGCACCTCGAGGGCGGACACGATGAGCGGGTCGTACTCGTCCTGCAGGACCGCGTCCTCCTTGGTGGGGAAGTAGCGGAAGAAGGTGCTGGGGGAGACCTCGGCCTCGGCAGCGATCTGCTCCACCGTCGTGGCGTCGTAGCCCTGCGCCTCGATCAGCCGGAGCGTCGCGTCGAGGATGGCCCGGCGGGTCCGGGCCTTCTTGCGTTCCCGCAGCCCCGGCTCACCCATGCGCCCGATCATGCCATCCGCTCAGCCGACCGCGTCGTCCCGTCGAGCCACCCCGGCGGGCTCCCCGGGGCGCCGGCCGGCGCCGGTCCGCTCACCTTCCCCCTCCTGCGTCCCGGCACCGGCGGACGTGCGCCGCTCCCGCCCCGGCAGCGCCACCCACAGCAGCCCGGCCGCGGCGAGACAGACCGCGGCACAGACCAGCAGTGCGTGGTGCATGCCGGTCACGTATGCGGTGCCGGCCGCCTCCCGCAGCGGCTCGCCCACCGCGGCCGGCACCCGCTGCGCGATCGCCATCGCGCCCTGGACCGACCCTTCGGCGACGGACCGGGCGGCGTCGGGCAGCGCGGAGGCCGGTCCGCGCACTCCCGAGCCGAAGGCGGACGACACCACGGTGCCGAGCAGCGCGACTCCGAACGCTCCCGCGAGCTGCTTCGCCGCGGTGTTGAGGGCCGTCCCGGTGCTCTCCTGCTCCGCGGGCAGCGCACCGAGCATGGCGTCCATCGCGGGCGGCACCGACAGGCCGAAGCCGAAGCCCACCACGGCGAGGCCGGCGAGCAGCAGGCCGTCGCCGCTGGTGACCGACACCGGGAGCAGCAGGGCGAAGCCACCCGCCGTCACGACCAGGCCCAGGCAGATCGTCGCCCGCATCCCGGCCGCTCGGTCGAGTCGCCCCGCGATCCCGCTGCCGACCACGAGGGCGACCATCACCGGCATCAGCCGCAGACCCGTGGCCATCGCGTCGAGGCCGCGCACCGCCTGGAGGTACTGCGGCACCACGAAGATCAGGCCCAGCAACGCGAACGAGGACAACGCGATCGAGACGGTCGGCCAGACGAACATCGGCCGGGTCGCGAGCCGTCGGTCGACCAGCGGGGCGGGCGAACGGCGTTCGACCCACACCAGCGCACCGAGGAGCACCACGGCACCCACGAGGCAGCCGAGCACCACCGGCGAGGTCCAGCCTTCGTCGGGTCCGGAGATCACGCCATACACCAGGGCGGTGAGGCCGGACGCGCTCAGCAGCACGCCCGGCAGGTCGAGCCGAGCCGGGTTGGTGGCGCGCGTGTTCGGGATCAGCAGCAGCCCGGCGACCAGGGCGACGGCGACGACCGGCACGTTGATGAGCAGCGTGGAACCCCACCAGAAGTGGTCCAGCAACCAGCCCGCGAGGAGGGGACCGAACGGCATACCCAGCCCGAGCGCGGCGGTGACGATGGCCACCGCCTTGCGGCGCTCGTCCGGGGCGAAGACCGTCGGGATGATCGAGAGCGAGAGGGGCATGACCGCGGCCGCGCCGGCGCCCATGACGGCGCGCGCGGCGATCAGCTGACCCGGGCTGGTGCTCCACGCGGCGACCGCCGAGGCGACGACGAAGAGGGTCAGCCCCAGCGCCAGCACCCGACCGCGGCCCCAGCGGTCCCCGAGCACGCCGGCGGGGATCAGCAGCACGGCCAGGGTGACGAGGTAGCCGTTGACCACCCACTGCAGCTGACCCGTCGTCGCGTGCAGCGCCGACGCGATGTCGGTGAGGGCGACGTTGAGGACGGTGCCGTCCAGCCCGACCACCAGCATGGACAGGCACAGCGCGGCGAGGATCCACCATCGTCGCGGGTGGCTGCGGGACGGCGTGGCCGAGGTGGTGGCGGGAGACGTCTGCATAAACTGAGAGTAACTCTCAAATAAGAGTGACTGTCAATAGTATGAGGCATCTCACCCGCTCCCGCCCGGTCGCCGACCAGTT
>CAYRLV010000304.1:0-4972 GCA_964425155.1 uncultured Ornithinicoccus sp.
GTATGCGGGCTCAGCCGCTCGCGTGCTCAGCTCACCGCCCGCACCGGTGCTGCTGCTCAGTCGACGACGGATTCCCAGATCCGATCGACTTCCTCGGCCAGGGCCACGCTCTGCTTCGACGCCGCCGGTCCGCCGTCCCCCCGAGGTAGCCAGACCAGGCTGACGCTGAAGTTCTTGGAACGGTCCGCTCGTACACAGGTCACGCGAGACTCCGCACTGCCCAAAACCTTCTTCCGGACGGCTGAGACGTCTGCCGCATCCTTCACGGGCAAGCCCGCGGCACCGGGCTGCGCGACGCACTGCGTGGTGGAGGAGCCGGGCGCCTCCACGCCGTCGACAGACCCGAGGTACTGGCGATAGGCGATCACCGAGTCAGGCGTCACCCTGGGCGGAGCCTGCATACCGTTGACCAGGGTCAGTGTGATGGTCTGGTCGCCCTCGACGCCACCGTAGGTTCCTTGGATACCTGGGCCGCCGTAGGCCTTCCGATAGGCATCGATCTGCTCGACCCACAGTTTCGACAACCTCTTCCCCTGGGCTTGGGCCCGGGTGTTGTCGTTCGACTGCAGCGCGAGGTCGTCGCGCTGATGACCTACGACCTCGGTGGGCAGGATGTCCCGGGTGATCGAGATGGGTTCGGGAGTGCCGCCGCGGATCGCCCACACGCCGCCGACGACTCCGGCACCGACGACCAGGCCGATGAGGGCTGCCAACACGATC
Source organism: uncultured Ornithinicoccus sp. (assembly GCA_964425155.1). Taxonomy (GTDB): domain Bacteria; phylum Actinomycetota; class Actinomycetes; order Actinomycetales; family Dermatophilaceae; genus Segeticoccus. The sequence continues at coordinate 721 of CAYRLV010000304.1, forward strand.
AGGGTCGGTCGACGGGTGGGCGCCAGTGACCCGCCCCCAGGATGAGATTCCCCCGGAGCGGACGCCGACGTGGAAGGTCTTGGGTCGCTCATGACCGGCATCGTATAGGCGCAGCGTCACCCCGGTCGGTCTGGACGCGAGGAACTTGTGCCCGATGCCGTCACGGTCGCCGCGTGTCCAATTGCAGGGTGAGCAGGTGGTAACTGAGTGTCTTGCCGTGGCCGTCGAGGTGGGAACCGCTGGTGACTCCACCGCCCAGCAGCCCCGGCAGGCGGAACACGAGGCCGGGAAGGTTCGGCAGCTCCCGACGGGTAACAGGGTGTTGCGCACCGTAGCCGAAGTGACGGGCCACCAGATCCGCCGTCAGCTGCTGTCGGAGGATGGTCCAGTCGCTCGATGTCCGAGGCAGTACGGCGAGGATCAGCGTGCCGCCCTTGTCTCCGGCGCGCACGTCGGCGAGATCGTCGATGTTCATGGCGCCTCCATGACCTCCACGCGCGACGTCACCAGCGCCCGGGGGAGCAGGCAGGACCTGATCGCCACCTGCGGAGTGACATTGCCCCGTGCGCCGCCGCCCCCGGCAGGTCCGTTGGTGTAGAGCGACTCGACCTCCCAGGCGACGGCCTCGGCCGCCGTGCGGTCGGGGCCGGTCGCGGTCACCCTCACGCGGACCTCTGAGGGTTCGTTGGCCGGGGCCAGACCTCGGAACGCGGCGCCGGTGCCGAGGAATTCGACGTTGATCTCCGAGGGGTCGATACCGTGCACCTTGCTCAGGCGCTCCCGGGTGATGTCGGCGGCAAGCTGCGCTCGCCCCAGACACCGGGGTCCGGCGTAGCTGATCTGTCCCTCGCCGAGCCATCCCGCGTCGAGTCCGAGCGTGACCTTGAGCGAGTCGGTGCGAGGCTTGCCGGACGCGCCCTCTGGCCGCACCGAGTCGCGACCGAGCTGTGTGAACGACACCTCGGAGAAGTCGGCAACCACGTCGGGGGTGACGTAGGCGTCGGGCTCGTCGACCTCGTAGAGCAGTTGCTCACCACAGGTGCGTGTGTCCAGCCGCCCACCGCTGCCCGGGGTCTTGCCCAACGTCGCGCTCCCGTCCGGAGCCACGTCAGCGAACGGAAACCCCAAGGTCGCCATGTTCGGCACCGGCTTGGTGATCGGATCGGCGAAGTAGCCACCGGTCAGTTGCCCGGCACACTCCAGCAGGTGGCCGACGAGGGTGCCGCGACCGAGCAGCTCGAAATCTCCTTCAGACCAGTGGAACTCATGCCGCAGAGGACCGACGTAGAGCGACGGATCAGCAACCCTGCCGGTGATCACCACATCGGCACCCTGGTCCAGGGCGGCGACAACGCTGCCGGCTCCGAGGTAGGCGTTGGCGGACACCAGCCTCGGAAGGTGGGATGCGGGCTCGCCCGTCTCCCACACGATCGGATCATGTCGGCGCACCAGGTCCAGGACGTCGTCGCCGGTGATGACGGCGATGCGAAGACCATGGAGGCCTAGCTCCGAGGCGACTCGAAGCGCCAACTCCCCGGCTGCCTGGGGATTGGCCGCGCCCGAGTTCGTGATGATCCGCGTGCCCTTGGCATGGCTGAGCTGCAACGTCGCGCGCAGCCGGCGCTCGAACAGGGGGTCGTACCCCGCGGCGGGGTCCGCCCGCATACGCGCGTGGGCACTGGCGACGGTGCGCTCCCCCAGGCACTCGAAGACGACGTAGTCGAGCGCGCCGTGCCGGATGAGGTCCACGGCGGGATCGATGCGGTCCCCCGCGAACCCGGCACCAGCGCCGATCCTGATCCGGTCAGGACGGTGAGCCGCAACGGCGGTCATAGGGTGATCGCCCCGATCAGCAGTGCCACCACGGTCATCACCAGTGTGGTCCCGAACGCCCACTTGAAGATGAAGCGTTGGTGGTCACCGAGTTCCACCCCTGCCATCCCCATCAGGATGAACGTCGAAGCGGTGAGTGGGCTGAGCGGGAACCCGGTCGTCATCTGGCCGAGGATGGCGGCGCGGCCGATTTCGGCCGGGTCGACCCCCATGCTCGTCGCCGTCTGCGCGATGACCGGGAGGACCCCGAAGTAGTACGCGTCGGGTGTGAAGACCAGGCTGAGCGGCATGCTCGTCACCGCCGTCAGGACGGGCAGGGCGCCAGACAGGTCGGGAGACACCACCGACACCATCGCCTCGGCCATCTCCTTGATCATCCCGGTGCCGTTGAGGACGCCGGTGAAGGCACCTGCCGCGAAGATCATGGCGGTGACGAGAAGCACGCTGTAGCCGTACTTTTCGAGCAGCTCCTGCTGGCGCGACCACTGGGGACGGTTGACGAGCAGGGCGAGAGTGAAGGCCAGCATGAACAAGACCTCGAGCGGCAGCACCTGCCACAGCAGCGTGACCACGAGGGCGATCGTCAACAGCAGGTTGAACCAGAATCGGACGCGTGCCCCCGTCGAGAGCTGACGGCGCTCTGCCAGCATCGCGCCCGGGCCGTCCCCGGCCGTGACGAGTTCGACCGTGCCGAGGCGCTTCCGTTCCTTCCGCCCGATGAGGTATGCGGCCACCAGGACCCAGGCGATTCCGGCCACCATCGCAGGGATGATGGGGATGAACAGCTCGCTGCTGTCGAGGTGCAGCGCCGCCATCGCCCGGGCGGTCGGACCGCCCCAGGGCACGAGGTTCATGACACCCGCGCCGAGGCAGACCACACCCGTGAGGACGAGCGGCCTCATCCCGATCCTCTTGTAGAGCGGCAACATCGCCGAGACGGTGATCAGGAACGTGGACGCACCGTCCCCGTCGAGCGCGACGAGGAGCGTCAGGATCGCGGTGCCCACCGTGAGCTTCATCGGATCGCCCTTGGCCCACGCGAGAATCCTGCGGATGGCTGGATCGAACAGTCCTTCGTCCAGCATCAGACTGAAGTAGAGGATGGCGAAGGTGATCATCACGGCGACCGGCGCCACCGTCACGACACCCTTGGCGACGAGGGTGCCGAGCTCACCCGCGTGCCCCCCGATCACGGCCGTGACCACAGGGATCGCCACCAGGGCGACGATGACCGAGACGCGTTTGGTCATGGTCAGGACGAGAAAGAGCCCGATGGTGACGAAGCCCAACACTGCTGTCATGGGGAACTCCCGGGGGTCGAGGACCCGATGAGTGTGGTGGCAGGCACTTGTGCGAGTCCAACACCAGTTTTCGATAGTCTGATGCGGCACATGCATGAGTGAGGAGACATCCTGGACCTGACCATCCGCCAGTTGCGCGGGGTGCTCGCCGTGGCCGACACCCGATCGTTCACCGAGGCGGCGGGCCTGTTGCACATCGCTCAGTCGTCGCTGAGTCGGGCCGTCGCGGACACCGAGCGTCGGGTCGGTGCGCGGATCTTCGTCCGCACGACGCGCTCGGTGGCCCTGACCCCGGAAGGACGCGAGTTCGTCACCGTGGCGCGTCGGGTCCTGTCCTCCTTCGACGCCGGGATGAACCACTTCGCCGGTTTCCTGGACGGAACCCGAGGGTCGGTGCGGTTGGCGACGCTGCCCTCGCTGGCGGCCACCCTGCTCCCTCCGGTGGTGGCCACCTACCGGGCGACCCATCCTGAGGTCGAGGTACACATCGTCGACGGGCTTCTCGAAGAAGTGTTGGGCCATGTCCAAGCCGGTGACGTCGACTTCGCCGTGACCGTCCGCGGTGAGGAGCGCGAAGGCCTGACCTTTCGGCAGACCGCCTCCGACGAGTTCTTCGCCGTCTTCCCTCCCGGCCACGCCTTCGGCGAGGGCGCCAGCGTGCCCTGGTCGGCGCTGGAAGGACAGCCCTTCATCGCGTTCGACGAGACCAGCAGCGTCCGACGGTACGTCGACCGCGCCCTCCACGTCGCCAGTGTCCGCACCGGCGCGCGGACGGAGGCGCGCAACGTCGCCGCCGTCGGCGGGTTGGTGTCGGCGGGGCTCGGCGTGTCCGCGGTGCCGGCGCTGGTGCTGCCACTGTTGCAGTTCGCCGGGTTGCAGCACCGGCCCTTGACCGGGCCACGAGTCCAACGGCCCATCGGCGTCGTGCTCGATCCCGCGCGGCCGCAGGCTCCTGCAGCTGCGACGTTCCTCGATGCCATCCTGCGGCCGGTCGCCGGGTGGCCCTCGCTTCCCACCGGAACCGAGTGGTGTGGGCCCCCGTGTGCAACGCCCGATATGGCCCAGGAGGCCCAGTGATCAAACACTCCGCGACGCTCGCCATCAACGAGAGGATCGCC
>CAYRLV010000305.1:0-4972 GCA_964425155.1 uncultured Ornithinicoccus sp.
GCCGCCGGGTTGGGGGGTGGGGGTGCCCCCGGGGGGGCGCCCTGCGCAGTGTTGGGGGGGGGGGGCGGGCGCGGCCCCCCCCACGCCGGACATCACGGGCTGACGCGGATGAGCTTCTTGTTGACGAACTCGTCCATGCCGTACTTCCCCAGCTCGCGGCCGATGCCGGAGCGCTTGACCCCGCCGAAGGGCAGCTCCGCGGCGGTGCCCCCCGGTTCGTTGACGTAGACCATGCCGGCGGCGATCTGGCCGGCCACCGTGAGCGCGCGGTCGGGGTCATCGGTGTGCACCGAGGCGCCCAGGCCGAAGGGCGTGTCGTTGGCGAGTGCGACGGCCTCGTCCACCGACGAGACGCGGTGCACGACGGCCACCGGCCCGAACAGCTCCTGGTGGAAGACCTCCATGTCCGGTGTGACATCGGTCAGCACCGTGGGCTGGTAGTAGGCGCCGGGGCCGTCCACCTTGCCGCCACCGGTGCGGACGGTCGCGCCGGCCGCGACCGCCGCGTCCACCTGGCTGGCCAGGTTGTCGACCGCCGCCTGGGACGACAGCGGCCCGAGGAAGGTCTTCCGGTCGGCCGGGTCTCCCGGCTGCACGGCTCCGAGCGCGGCAGTGAACTTGTCGAGGAACTCGTCGTAGACGTCGTCCATGACGATGAACCGCTTCGCGGCGTTGCACGCCTGGCCGCTGTTGACCATGCGCGCGCCGACCGCGCGCTTGACCATCCCGTCCATGTCCCGGGTGTCCAGCAGCAGGAACGGGTCCGAGCCGCCCAGCTCGAGCACCACCTTCTTCAGGTGGCGTCCGGCGACCTCCGCGACCGCGGCCCCGGCGCGCTCCGATCCGGTGAGCGAGACGCCCTGCACCCGCGGGTCGGCGATGACGTCCGCGACCTGGTCGTTGGTGGCGAAGACGTTCACGTAGGCGCCTTCCGGCGCCCCGGCCTCGCGGAAGATCCGCTCCATCGCGAGGGCCGACTCGGGGCACTGCGGCGCGTGCTTGAGCAGGATGGTGTTGCCGATCATCAGGTTCGGCGCGGCGAACCGGGCCACCTGGTAATAGGGGAAGTTCCACGGCATGATCCCGAGCAGCACCCCCACGGGCTCCTTGCGGACGACCGCGGTGCCACCGGCCACCACCTCGAGCTCCTCGTCGGCGAGGAACCCCGCCCCCTGGTCCGCGTAGTAGCGGTAGATGGAGCAGACGATGTCGATCTCGTAGCCGGACTGCCTGATCGGCTTGCCCATCTCCCGGGTGATGATCGCGGCCAGCTCGTCCCGCTGCTCGGCGTAGGCGTCCGCCACCCGGCGCAGCAGTGCCGCGCGTTCCTCCAGCGTCGTGGTGCGCCAGGACTCGAACGCCTGCTGGGCGGACCCGACGGCGGCGTCGACCTGGTCGTCGGTCGCGGTCGGGAACTCCCGGACGACCTCTCCGGTCGCCGGGTTGGTGACGGCGTAGACGGTCATACCTTGCCTTTCGCGTGGGTGGTCACAGGGAGCCGTGGACGATCCGGCCGCCCACGACGGTGGACGTCACGGTGACGTCCCGGATGGTCTCGACCGGCACGGCATACAGGTCGTCGGACAGGGTGACGAAGTCGGCGAGCATGCCGGGGGCGAGGGTGCCCTTGCGGTGCTCCTCGTGCACCGCGTGGGCGCTGCCGACGGTGTAGGCGTGCACGGCCTGGTCGACCGTGATCCGTTCGTCCGGGCCGAACGACGCACCGGACCGGGTGCGGCGGTTGACCAGGTCGTGGATGTTGAGCAGCGGGTCGGGGGCGACCACCGGGGCGTCGGTGCTGGCCGGCAGCACCAGGCCGGCGTCGAGCAGACCCTTGACCCGGTAGGTGAGGCCGGCCCGGTCCGGCCCCATCGCCGCCTGCGCACCGTCCCCGAGCTCGGTGATGAAGCGGCCCTGCGGCACGGCCACGAGGCCGAGCCGGGCCATCCGCGCGAGCTGCGCGTCGCTGGCCACCGAGACGTGCTCGATCCGGTGCCTCGCGTCCGGGCGCGGCAGGAGCGCCTGCGCCTCCTCGACGATGTCCATGACCAGGTCGAGCGCGGCGTCACCGATGGCGTGGACGGCCAGCTGCCACCCGGCGCGGTGGGCACCGATGATCCGGCGGCGCATGGTCTCGGCCTCGAACTGCAGATAGCCGTGGTTGCCCGCGTCGCCCGCGTAGTCGCAGCACATGAACGCGCTGCGCCCGATCAGCGAGCCGTCGGACAGCAGTTTGGTGGGACCGATCCGCAGCCACTCGTCGCCGAGACCGGTGCGCAGCCCGAGGTCCAGGCCGATCGGCATCGGCGTGCCGTCGTCGTCCAGTCCGTAGGCGGCCGGGTCCAGGTCGTGCAGCACCGTCAGGTAGGGCATCACGGTCGCCCGGGTCCGCAGCTCGCCTCGGTCGCGGGCGAGTTGGTAGCCGGCCAGGTCGGCCGTGCTCTGCCCGATGTGGTCGGGAGCGCCGAGGCCCGGCTCGGTGATGCTGGTGAGCCCGACCGAGGCGGCCAGTTCGCTGCCCATCGCCACCATCCGGGCGACGTCCGCGGCGGTCGACGGCGGGATGTGGTCGGTCACCAGCGCCTTCGCGGTCTCCTCCAGCAGGCCGATCGCCCGGCCCGCCTCGTCCACGGGAGCCGCACCACCCTCCGGCGCACCGACCTCCCGGCGGCCGCGGTAGCCGGCTCGCTCGAACGCGGCCGTATTGGCCACGCCCATGTGCCGGGAGTTGTGCACGAGCCAGACGGGGTGCCCACCGCTGACGGCGTCCAGCTGCTCAGCGGTCGGGTGCCGGCCGTCGAGGTCGTTCTGGTTGTAGCCGGCGCCGACGACCCACTCCCCCTCGGCCGCGCGGGCGGCGCCCTCGCGAACCGCCTCCAGCAGGCTGTCGAGGTCGGGGCACACCTCCGGGCGCAGGTCGAGCTGCAGACGCGCCGCGCCGAGGTGGGTGAGGTGCAGGTGCGCGTCGTTGAAGCCGGGGAGCACCGGCGCGCCGCCCAGGTCGTGGACCCGCCCGAACATCGAGGCCGGCACCTCGTCGTCCAGGCTGATCACCCGGCCCTGGTGCACGCCCAGGCTGTGCGCGACGGGACGCCGGGGGTCCAGGGTGCGGATCCGCCCACGGGTGAAGAGGACGTCGAACGGCGGAGCGGCCATGGCTGGTCCTGTCGGTCTCTGGGGGCGCCGGCGGGTGCCGGTGCGGTCCGGTCGTCGTCAGTATCCGCACGGCCCAGTCATGCTGTCTAATGCTGAATCTCTTGGCAGACCATGCCGTCAGGGCATGAGGTGGTTCGTCCCCGTGCCGCCCGGGGCTCCCGCGGCGCGCGCGGCTGCCGGTCCGACCGCTCCGTGCGGCGACCGCTCGGACGCCTGCCCCCCGATGAGGTTCCCGAGGAAGTCCCGCAGCCGGAGGGTCAGGTCCTCGATCACCCCGCCGGCGTAGTGGTTCGGGCTCCAGGCCGCGTGCAGCGGAATGCGCAGGGCGCCGTCCGGCTCGGAGCTCGCGCTGCTCCGCAGCGTCAGCGCGTGCACGTCGAAGGCCCCCCGCTCGCTGGTGATGCCGACCGCGTGCCCGCTCGCGGCGAGCGCCATGATGGTGAGCCCGTCGTCGCACTCGTCGAAACGCTGCAGCTGGGCGCCCTCGCCGGACAGGGCGTGGTCGAGGATGAACCGGCTCACGCTGGCGTGTGAGGGCAGGACGAGACGCTCGGCGGCGACCTCGTCCAGCGCCACCTCCGTCCGCCCGGCGCGGGCCCACGGGTGGTCGCGGTGCACGTAGGCACGCAGATCGGCGGCGCCCAGCTCGGTCACCCGCAGACCGGGCTGCCGCTCGGCCGGCGACACGATGAGGTCGGCCCCCTCGGTCAGCCGCTCGTGGATGTCGAAGTGCGACGCCTCCTCGACCAGCAGTCGTGGGTCGTCCGCCGTCGTGGTGGCGACGAAGGGCGCGAGGAAGGTCCGGATGGAGGCGGCCGTCGCGGCCACCCGCAGCGACGGCACGCGGCCGGTGCGCAGCGCGGCCGCCGCGTCCTCGATCGACCGCGACTCGGCGAGCAGCCGGCGGGCGAGCGGCACGAACGCCCGCCCGGCCTGGGTCAGCACGAGGCGGTTGCCGCTCGAGGTGAACAGCGCCATCTTGACCTCGCGCTCGAGCGTCTTGACCTGCCTGCTCAGGGCGGGTTGGGCAATGTGCAGCTGGGCGGCCGCGGCGGTGACGGTGCCCGCGTCGACCACGGCGAGGAAGTACTCCAGCCGGCGCAGGTTCATCCGCCCATCATGCCCGAGCAGCCCCCGGGCAGAGACGTTTCGGACGCGTCGGCGCGGCCGGTCCGAACTGCCCTCGGAGCGGGCCTGGCGGTGCAGCCCGTATGGCGGGGCTTCAGCGGCCCTCGAAGGTCGCCTTGCCGGGGCCCTTCTCGACGAACGAGGCCATGCCGAGGTCGCGGTCCTTCGTGGCGAACAGCCCGGAGAACGCCGCCCGCTCGATGGTGAGTCCGGTCTCCAGGTCCACCTCGAGCCCGCGGTCGACCGCTTCCTTGGCCGCGCGCAGCGCGTAGGCCGGTCCACCGACGTAGCGCTCGACCATGCGGCGCGCCGCCGCGTAGACGTCCTCGTCGTCGACCACCTGGTCGACCAGGCCGATCGCCAGCGCCTCCTCGGCGGGCACGAACCGGCCGCTGAAGATGATCTCCTTGGCCTTGGCCGGCCCCACCAGCCGCGGCAGCCGCTGGGTGCCACCCGCCCCCGGGATGATGCCGAGCAGGATCTCCGGCTGACCCAGTGTTGCGCCCTCGCCGGCGACCCGGAAGTCACACGCGAGCGCGAGCTCGCACCCGCCGCCGAGCGCGTAACCCGTGATCGCGGCGACGGTGGGCTTCGGGATGCGGGCGACGGCACTGAACGACGCCTGCAGGGCGCCGGCGCGGTCCACCATGTCCGTGTAGGAGAGCTGCTGCATCTCCTTGATGTCCGC
>CAYRLV010000306.1:0-1513 GCA_964425155.1 uncultured Ornithinicoccus sp.
CCAGGTCGACCACGACGAAGGTGACGCCGGCGAGCGGGGTGCCCAGCTCGTCGAGCGTGCCCTGGACGTGACGGACCGTCATACCCGTGACGGTAGGACGCCGGACCGACAGCATCGCTGAGGCGCGCCCCTGCGGACGCGCCTGTCCCGTCCCGTGGCCACCGTGAGGGGCGGGGCGGTGCGCGTCCCGGGAGGGGCTGTCGGACCCCGGCCCTAGCGTCGTGGACAGACGTCGATGCAGGAGTGGTCGGCGTGACGACGACGGCGCGACGCGAGTCGGGTCGGGAAGGAGGCCGAGATGCTGGTCGATTGCCAGACGTGCCCGGCCAGGGACGTCCACTGCGGCGACTGCATGGTGACCGCGATGCTGGCCCCGGAGGGAGCGGAGCTGCCGCTCGACTCCACCGAGCGGGCCGCCGTCGAGGCCTTCGTGCAGGCGGGCCTGGTCCAGTCGGACGAGGCCGCGCAGCTGCACGCGCGGCGGGAGCCGTGGGGCCGGTTCCGGGCGGTGGGCTGACTCGTCCGGCGCAGGCTCCCGAGACCCGCGGGAGGCCCCTGCGATCGGGCGAGGAACCGACATCGTAAAGACTTGGTCAAGACGCCTCGACCGGGTCGCGGGGCGTGGTCGAATCCTGTTGACCGACTGCTCACGTCGGTGGCTCCCTGGTGGTCGGGAGATTCGGATGAGCGCTCAGGGTCCGAGCGGTCCGTGGCAGCTCCGCCTGATCGACGGCTGGCGGCTGTGCGCCCAGAAGACGTGTGTGAGCGTCCCGCACCGCGGGCAACGCCTGGTCGCCTTCTTGGCGCTGCACGCGAGCGTCCCCCGCACCGTGGTGGCGGGGGGCCTGTGGCCGGACAGCACCGAGGCTCGTGCCCGGTCGAACCTGCGCACCACCGCGGTCCGGCTCCGGCGCAGCGTCCCCGGTCTGTTGGCCACGACGATGGAACCGTTGTCCCTGTCCGAGGACGTGGCCGTGGACCTGCACGGGCTGCGCGCCCTGCTCGCCGCCGCGCCGGACACGTCCGATCCGGCGGGGACGGCGCGGCTGTTGCTGGAGGCCGGGGTGCTGTTGCCGGGCTGGTACGACGACTGGGTGCTGCTCGAGCGGGAGCACCTGCACCTCGCCCTCGTGGTGACGCTCGAGCAACTGGCCGAGCGCATGCTCGAGGACGCCGACCTGCCCGGGGCGATGCAGGCGGCATCCGCGTGCACTCGGCTGGAGCCGTTGCGCGAGAGCTCGCACCGGTTGCTGGTGCGCACCCACCTGGCCGCCGGCAACCGGGTGGAGGCGTGGCGGACCTACGAGCGGTTCCGGCGGCGCAGCATCGCCGAGTTCGGGCTGGCGCCCAACCCCAGTTTCGACGAACTGGTCGCACCGCTGCGGCAGGAGCGACGGGAGCGGTCGCACCGGCTGGGCGATCGCTGCTGAGGTCGGCGGGGCGGTGCTCCGGCCGGCGCCGCGGCGGTGCTGTGGCGGTGGGTGCTAGGGCCGCGGCTGGGGCCGTGGCTGGG
>CAYRLV010000306.1:1613-4959 GCA_964425155.1 uncultured Ornithinicoccus sp.
GGCTGGGGCCGTGGCTGGGCCGGACGAGCGCTCAGGTGGCCAGCTCGGTGGGCGGGCCGGACGCGATCCACGCGTCTGCCTCCCGGTGCAGCACGACGATCGCCGTGTCGAGGGGGAGGAGGGTGCCGCCGCGGGTCCCGCACACCTCGACCGTGACCCGGGCGGCGTCGACCTGACCGGCCACCGGCTCGGGGCCGCGGACGCGCAACACCGCCGCGGTGTGGCTGCTCGGTGCCGTCGCCTCGGCCTCGGACTCCACGGTCAGCCGGGCCGCGCCCTGCGCGGTCCGGGTGGCGGCCGCTGCCTCCACCCGGTCGACGGCGTCGGCCGCCAGCCCGGACTCGAGCACGCGCACCGCTCCCTGTCGGTCCATCGCCAGGCTGAGGTCGGCCAGCCGCACCGGGGAGCTGGTCCCCGGCAGCGGCCGGCCGGTCACGAGGGAGCTCAGCACCAGGGCCTGCAGCTCGCCGCGGGGCGCCGGGTCAACCACCGTCGGCCGACTCCTCCAGCTCCTCCAACGGCACGGGCGCCGGTGCCTCGGTGCCGAGCTGCCCGCTGGTGTCGTCGCCGCCGTCGGCCCCGATCGCCGGGTCGGGCGCGGGGCCGGATCCGGCCGCCGTGCCCGACCCGTCCCCCGAGACCGAGCCGCTGTCGGCGCCCTCGGCGGCGTCGGGGGCAGGAGCCGCCTCCGCGGAGCCCGCGGCCCCGACCGAGGTGACGGAGCCCGCGAGTCCGGCACTCGTCATACCTCCTGCGGAAGGATCCGGTGCCGGTCCCGCCTCGGTGGCGGCGGCATCGGCCTGCAGCAGGTCGCCCAGGTTGATGGTGATCGTCATGTCGGCCACGGGTGGCCTCCTTCCTGGTCGTTGCGGCTCACAGATAGACCGCGATGATCGCGGTGTCCGCGGCGTTGGTGTCCACGCGGATGCTCGCGCCGTTGTCGCGGGCGGCGGTCAGCACCAGGTGGGTGTTGGTGTGCCCGTCGGTGCTGGTGACGTCGATCTTGCGCCAGCCACCGGCGGCGTTGAGCCAGGCCCAGGCGTTCCTGCTGTGCGGGGTGCTGTAGACGCGGCCGATCTGGGTGGTGTACGTAGCCATGGTCGTTCCTTCGGTGAGGTGGGTCAGAAGTAGACGGTGTCGATCTCGGTGGCGGTCAGGTGCACGTAGACCGACTTGCCCGAGGCCCGGGCGCGGACCAGGGCCGCGAAGGTGTTGGTCACGCCGTCGGTCGACAGGCCGGTGACCTTGCGCCAGCCGATGCCGGTCGGGTAGGCCCACGCGTTCTTGGAGTGCGGCGTGGAGTAGACGCTGCTCAGCTTGGTCGTCAGCCACTGGGAGACCCCGTAGATGGACTGGATGCCGGCGATGTCGTCGGCTGCCAGCGACCGGTGCGGCCCGCCGTAGTAGGGGTACATCAGCGCCCCGGCGACGGTGGAGTGCGCCAGCCCGAGCGCGTGCCCGAACTCGTGTCCCGCCACCGTGTAGAGGTCGATCCCGGAGGCCGGCAGGTTCACCGACCAGGTCTCGGCCTCGTCGAAGTGCGTGTCACCGGCGATGTCCCCGCCGTTCGGCGGCGGGTAGAACGCGTGCGCCAGCACCCCGCTCGGCCCGTCGAACGCGCTGCCGTCGCCGTGGTCACCGCTGACGAACCGGATCCGGATCTCCGGGTTGGCCGAGTTCGCCACCTCGGTGAAGGTCAGCGGCGTGACGGCCGACCAGTAGCCGAACGCGGTCGTCACCGCCGCCCTGATCTGCGCCTGGGTGAGGTCGGGTGTGAACTCCACGAAGCCGTAGCGCAGGTTGTTGGTGTTCCACTTGTTGCCCTGCGCGACGAACTCCGCCGTGTCCGGGAACCCGCAGCGCGGCTTGGACATCAGCGCCAGCGTCGCGGTGTCCACCTTGCCCGTGGCCTTGAGCCCGTAGTGCTCCTGGAACGACGTGAGCGCCGCCTCGGTGGCGTCGTCGAAGGTCCCTTCCTCCGGTGTGGGGCCGGCCAGCTGCCGGCTCACCCCGAACCGGTCGAGCACCTGCGACTCCAGGTAGCCGAACTGGGTCAGGTAGTTCTGGACGCGCCGGACCGCGACGCCGCTGTCGCCCTTCTTGGCCCCGGTCGACGTCGGGACCATGTCGTCCTCGGTCGCCATGTCGCCTCCTCACGCCCGCCGGTTCGGCGGGCTGTGTCCGTATGCCGAGTGCTTGGCACTGCAGGCGACTCGCCTGCACTCAGCGCACGCTAGGAAGGCTGGCGTGACCGGGGCGTGACCACGTCGTGACTCCCGCGCCACCGGGTATCAGCCGCCTGCGTGGGCCGCTCCTCACCAGTGACTGCGCGACGACCGGGCGGACCGGCTCAGCCCGGCACACCGTGCCGGGCACGCAGTCGGTCCCACCCTTGCTCGGGAGGCAGCCATGCCGCACACCAACGGAATCCAGACCGGCCCCAGGATCGTCCTGGACGGGATCGGGCGCGGGACGGGCTGGTTGCCCGATCCGCCGGATCACCGGGACAAGACCCTCGACGACACCGAGATCGCGGTCATGGTCGAGCGGACCGGCGCGATGCGGTTCACGGCCGACTCGATCCCCGCCACGGTCGACCTGCGCGCCTGGTGCTCACCGGTCGAGGACCAGGGCCAGCTGGGGTCCTGCACCGCGAACGCCGGTGTCGGCCTCCTGGAGTACTTCCAGCAACGGGCGTTCGGTGAATACCTCGACGGCTCAAGGCTGTTCCTCTACAAGGCGACCCGCAACCTGCTCGGTTTCAGCGGCGACAGCGGGGCCTTCCTGCGCTCGGCCATGGGCGCGATGCGCCTGTTCGGCGTCTGCCCGGAGAAGTACTGGCCCTACGACACGGACGACTTCGACACCGAGCCGCCCGCGTTCTGCTACTCCTTCGCCAAGGAGTACGCCGCGGTGACCTACTACCGTCTCGACCCGGCCGGCCTGGAGCCGGACCGCGTCCTGGAGAACATCAAGACCCAGCTCGCCGCCGACCTGCCCTCGATGTTCGGCTTCACCGTCTACGCGAGCATCCGGCAGGTCAGCGACACCGGCGCGATCCCGGTGCCGGCGCCGCAGGAGGCCACCGTCGGCGGCCACGCGGTGATGACGGTCGGTTACGACGACGCCAAGCAGGTGACCCACCCGGTGACCGGGGAGTCCACCACCGGCGCGCTGCTGATCCGCAACTCCTGGGGCAGCGCCTGGGGCGAGGACGGTTACGGCTGGCTCCCGTACGCCTACGTCACCGAGCACCTCGCCGAGGACTTCTGGGTGATGACGGACGCGCGCTGGGTCGAGACCGGCCAGTTCGACCACTGAGCGCGTCGGCCGCGACCAGAGGATT
>CAYRLV010000307.1:0-4956 GCA_964425155.1 uncultured Ornithinicoccus sp.
GCCGCGGTGATCGAGCAGGCGCTGGCAGGTGAGCACCCCGCATACCTGGCCTCCCTCGAGGAGAAGAACGACGGGCCGCTCGACACGGGTGGCGAGGAGCTGCGCGCGGCGCTGCGTGGCGACCTGCACTCCCACTCGGACTGGTCCGACGGCGGCTCGCCGATCGAGGAGATGGTGGTGACCGCCCTCGAGCTCGGCCACGAGTACCAGGTGCTCACCGACCACTCCCCCCGGCTCAAGGTCGCGAACGGGCTCGACGCGGCCCGGCTGGCCCGGCAGCTCAAGGTGATCGACGCCATCAACGCCCACCTCGACGGCAGCTTCACCCTGCTCAAGGGGATCGAGGTCGACATCCTCGACGACGGGTCGCTGGACCAGACCGACGAGATGCTGGCCCGGTTGGACGTCCGGGTCGCGTCGGTGCACTCCAAGCTCAAGATGGCGAAGGCGCCGATGACCCGGCGGATGGTCGCGGCGATCCAGAACCCCCGCACCAACGTGCTCGGTCACTGCACCGGCCAGCTCGTCGAGGGCGAGCGCGGCATCCGGGGGCGCAGTGAGTTCGACGCGGAGGCGGTGTTCGCGGCCTGCGCGGACCACGAGGTCGCGGTCGAGATCAACTCCCGGCCCGAGCGACGCGACCCGCCGGACGAACTCATCGAGCTGGCGCTGGCCCAGGGCTGCCTGTTCTCGATCGACACCGACGCGCACGCTCCCGGTCAACTCGACTTCCTCGACTACGGCTGCGCCCGCGCGCAGCGACTCGGCGTGCCGCCCGAGCGCATCGTCAACACCTGGGAGCGGGACCGGTTGCTCGCCTGGGCGGCGGGCACGTCGCGGTGACGGCGGCGGGCGATCACGGGGGCGGCCGATCCGCTTTGGAGTTTCCTGTCGCCGTCCCCTATGCTTTCGGAGTCCTCGACGGATCCGAGCTGCTGCTCGCTGGCGGCGAGGGGCCCGATCGAGCGGTTCACGGGTCCCCATCGTCTAGCGGCCTAGGACCCCGCCCTTTCACGGCGGTAGCACGGGTTCGAATCCCGTTGGGGATACGCAGGCCCATGCCTTGCCCAAGGCCCCGTAGCGCAGTTGGTTAGCGCGCCGCCCTGTCACGGCGGAGGTCGCCGGTTCGAGCCCGGTCGGGGTCGCCACCGAGGGCCCGCAGACTCCCGTCTGCGGGCCTTCGTCATGTCCGGGGTATGCCGGGTGGCCGGCACCATCTCGCACCACCGGTCCCCAGACGGTCCGGTATGCCGGGTGGCCGGCACCATCTCGCACCACCGGTCCCCAGACGGTCACGCGGTGAGGCGCTCCACCACCAGCGCGGCACCGATGACCACCATCGACCCGCCGGACACCACCGAGAGCACCCGCGCCGCGCCCGGCCGGGAGAGGAACGCCCAGCGCGCCACGGCCCCCAGGCCGAGGTAGAAGACCCCGCAGGTGGCGGTGAACACCAGGCCGAGCACGCCGAGCTGGACCGTCATCGGCCAGCGGCCGGACGAGTCGGCGAACTGCGGCAGGAGAGCCACGAAGATCAGCAACGCCTTCGGGTTCAGCCCGCTCACGCCCACCCCTGCGAGCAGCGCCGCCCGGTCGGTGCCGAACGACCGGGCCCGCGCGGCGCGGGGGCGGTGGCGGCGCAGGGTGCTCCCTCCGAGCCAGACCAGGTAGAGGCCGCCGGCCACCGACAGCACGGTCAGCGCGGTCGGCGAGCGGGCGAGCACCGGGCCGAGGCCGGCGGCGACGACGAGGGTCATCGCGGTGTAGCCGAGGGTGAGGCCGGCCGGGGCGGCGAGGACCGAACGCCGCTGGAGGGCGCAGCCGAGGGTGTAGGCCCAGTCCGGCCCGGGAGCGACGATCAACAGCAGCGCGGTGCCCCAGAAGCCCAGCACCGAGACCGCCGCCACCGTCGTTCCTCCCGTCGCCATCGCCCCTGCTCGAAAGGTAGCCCGCCGGACGCGGCAGATGTTTGTGAAGATTCCGCACTCGCGCTGTGAGGTGGGAGGATCTTGGTCATGGATGCGATCGACCGGAAGATCCTTGCCGAGCTCCAGCAGGATGGCCGACTGACCGTGACCGAGCTCGCCGACCGGGTGCGGCTCAGCCTTTCCTCCTGCCACCGGCGGTTGCGCGAGCTGGAGGGCAACGGGACGATCCGCGGCTACCGCGCGGTGCTCGACCCGGCCGCGGTCGGGCGGGGTTTCGAGGTGCTGGTGTCGGTGACGATGCGTCAGGAGGACCGCTCGACGCTGCTGGCCTTCGAGGAGGCGGTCGCCGAGCTCCCCGAGGTGACCCAGGCCCAGCGGCTGTTCGGCGACCCCGACTACCTGCTCCGGGTCGCGGCCGCCGACATCGCGAGCTACCAGCAGCTCGAGGACGACCGGCTGGCCCTGCTCCCCGGCGTGCAGCGGCTGACCTCGACCATCGTGATGAAGCAGGTCGTCGAGCCGCGCGGGCTGCCCACCTGACCGACCGGCCGGCGCGCTCAGTCCCCGGACCCGCCCAGGTGCAGATCCGCATACGGGCGGGGGCGGTGCACCGGTTCACCCTCGATCCACACCGCGCCGATGTCGGCCACCTCACCCAGCGCGAAGACCTTGGCGAGCGCGTTGGACGCGTCCAGCGCGTGCCGCAACCCGACGTCCAACGCGCTTCCCTCGGCCGGCCGGAGCCAGACCGCGTCGAACTGGCGGTCCACGCCGAGATCACCCACCCGGTCGGCCAGGCCCAGCGCCTCGGCCCCGGCGGAGGTCGCCAGGTGCAGCAGGTGCGCCGGTGTGAGCGGCAGTCCTTCGGGGCCGAGCAGCTGCTGGGCGAAGTAGGCCTGCAGCCCCTCCTTCAGCATCGAGAACCCCGTGCCCGCACCGACGTCCGTCCCCAGCGCCACCCGCACCCCGTGGTCGAGGTGGCGGCGCAGCGGGAACAGCCCGCTGCCCAGGGCCGCGTTGCTGCACGGGCAGTGTGCCACGGCCGCGCCCTGGGCCGCGAGCAGCGACAGCTCACGATCGGTCGGGTGCACGTTGTGCGCCAGCACCGACCGCGACCCCACGAGGCCGTGCCGGTCGTAGGTGTCGACATAGTCGTGCGCGTCGTCGAACATGTCTGCCACCTGGGCGATCTCGGCGACGTTCTCGTTGACGTGCGAGGTGAACCACGACCCCGGCACGTCCTTGAGCACCGACGCGCAGGCGTCGAGCATCGGGTCGCTCGCCGAGAAGGAGAAGCGCGGCGTCACCGCATAACGGGCGTGCCCCACGCCGTGCCACCGGCCGGCGAGCTCACGGGAGCGTGAGTAGGCCTCCTCGGGTGTGGTCAGCAGCTCGGGCGGCCGCAGCAGCCGGTCGCTGACCACGAGTCCGGTGGTGATCCGCAGGCCGACCCGGGCCGCCTCCGCGAACACCTCGTCCACGGCCGGCGCGAAGTGCGCCCCGAAGACCAGGGCCGACGTCGTCCCCGCGTCGATCAGTCCGCGGACGAAGTCGCCGGCCACCGATCGCGCGTATGCGGGGTCGGCCAGTCGCGCCTCCTCCGGCAGCGCGCACTCCTCCAGCCAGCGCAGCAGCGGCATCCCGAGGCCGCCGATCGCGCGCACCTGCGGAAAGTGCACGTGGGTGTCGACGAAGCCGGGGAGCAGGATGCCGTCGCGCAGGTCGACCACGTCCTCCCCCTGGTGCTCCTCCCGCACCCGGGCGAAGCTGCCGCGCGCGACGATCCGCCCGTCGCGCACGACCAGCCCGGCGTCGTCGTCGGCGCGCAGCTCGCCGCCGGCGAACGGGTCGTCCGGGGTGTCGAGGACCCGGGCGCGGTAGAGGGTCACCGGGTCACCCGGCTGCTCGCGCGCTCGGCCTCGAAGACGCGCATCAGCTGCGCGGCCACGCTCACCGCGATGGTCGCCGGGTCCTTGCCGGTGATGTCGGGCGAGCCGATCGGCGTGGTGATCCGGGCCAGGTCGGCGTCACCGTGCCCCTCCTGCCGCAGCCGCTGCCGGAACCGGCTCCACTTGGCGGACGACCCGATCAGGCCGATCGAGCCCAGGTGCCCGCAGCGCAGCGCCATGTCGCACAGGGCGGCGTCCTCGGCGTGGTCGTGGGTCATGATCAGCACGTGGGTGCCCGTCGGCACCTGGCCGAGCACGAGCTCCGGCACCGGGGCGTGGTGGACGTGCACGTGCGCGACGGCGTCGTCGAGCACCGCGAGACGCTCGGCCGCGACCTGGTCCTCCCGGCTGTCCACCAGGTGGAGCTCCAGGTCGTGCCGGGACAGGATGCGCGCCAGCTCGAATCCCACGTGGCCGACGCCGAAGACGGCCACCGCCGGCACGACCGGCAGCGGTTCGAGCAGCACGGTGACCTCGCCCCCGCAGCACTGCTGGCCGTGCCGGCTGGGCGCCTTGTCGCTCAGCCCCAGCTCCAGCTGCTCCGGGTCGAGTGCTCCGGCCGCGAGCAGCTCACGCGCCCGCTCCACCGCGGTGGCCTCGAGGTTGCCGCCGCCGACGGTGTCCCACACCCGGTCGGCGCCGACGACCATCTTGGCTCCGGCGCGCCGTGGTGCGTGACCGCGGACCGAGGTGAGGGTGACCAGGACCGCCGGCTCGCGGTCCTGACGCAGTCGCTCGATGGCCCTGAGCCAGTGCACCTCAGGGCTCCATCGCCAGGGCCGGGGCGCGGGTGCGGTCCGGCTCCGCGTCCTGGTCGGCCGCCGAGGCCACCGCCGCGGCCGAGCGCGCCTCGTCCAACGACCAGAAGACCGCCTCCGGGGTGGCCGGCGAGGCGAGGTGGACGGTCTGCCCCGCCGGGCCGAACGCACCGGCCGCGGCACGGAGGGCCTCGCGGACACTGAACGCCAGCATGAGCGGCGGCTCCCCCACCGCCTTCGAGCCGTAGACCGCACCCTCCTCGGTGGCGTCGGCGAAGAGCGTCACGTGGAACTCCTCCGGCATCTCCGAGAAGCTCGGCA
>CAYRLV010000308.1:0-1798 GCA_964425155.1 uncultured Ornithinicoccus sp.
CATGAGCACTCGCCCGCTGCTTCAGCGCAGCGAGCGAGTCCCACGGGAAGTCAGGAAGCTTCGTCTTCACGCGTGCCCGTCATCACACATGCCGATGGTCGCGACTCCGCGGGGCCCTCCGGGCCTCGCTCGTTCCTCGCTCGTGTCCTCACGCCCCTGTCGTCACTCCGGGTGCTCCTGGGGCGGCAGTGCCTCGATGATCGGGTGGTCCTTGTCGATCATGCCGAGCTTGGCCGCACCGCCCGGGCTGCCCAGGTCGTCGAAGAACTCGACGTTGGCCTTGTAGTAGTCGGCCCACTCCTCGGGGGTGTCGTCCTCGTAGTAGATCGCCTCGACGGGGCACACCGGCTCGCAGGCTCCGCAGTCCACGCACTCGTCGGGGTGGATGTAGAGCGAGCGCTTGCCCTCATAGATGCAGTCGACCGGGCACTCCTCGATGCATGCCTTGTCCTTGAGGTCGACACAGGGCTGGGCAATGACATAGGTCATGGTGGTGCGTTCCTCCGTGGCGGGCTATTACCTTCTCAGTATGCCGACTCAACTGCCACTACATCACGGCGGCCCACATCCTGGCAGGAGAAATTGAGCCGTGGCGGCACCCTCGACACCACCCTGGCTGCGGCCGGGCGTGCGCGCCGTCGTGCGGCACCGCGGGGCGGACGGCCTGACCGACGCGCTCGGTGAGGTCGAGGCCCTCGACGAGACGACCGTGTCGGTGCGCACCCGCCGCGGTCTCGAGGTGATCGAACTCACCCAGATCACGCTCGCCAAGCAGGTCCCGCCGCGGCCGACCCGCCGCGGCGCACCGCACCGCGCGCTCTCGATGGACGACCTGGAGCGGGTCATGGCGGCGGGCTGGCCGGCCGTGGAGACCGCCCGTGTGGGCGACTGGCTGTTGCGCGCCTCCGCGGGATACACCCGCCGAGCGAACTCTGTTCTGCCGATAGGAGATCCGGGCCTCGAGCTGTCCGCCGCAGTGGACCGCGCCGAACGCTGGTATGCGGAGCGTGGCCTCCCCTGCCAGTGGTCGCTGCACGGTCCGCTCGGGTTCTCGGAGCGGGACGACCCGCTGGGCAGGCTGCTGCTCGATCGCGGCTACACGACGCAGGCGCCCACCCTGGTGCTGACCGCCGCGACGGCGTCCGCCCCCGCCGTCGCCGAGGCGGGCCCCAGCAGCCTCGAGATCCACGTCCTGCGGGAGCCGCCGCACGCGTGGTGGACGCTGGGGGACCAACGCGCGGCCGCGTCGCCGCAGCACCGGGCCGCGGCCGAGCGCGTCGTCACCGCCGCACCGGAGCAGCTGTTCGTCGAGGCCCGTGAGGGCGACACCGTGGCGGGGGTGGCGCGGGTCGCGTTCGCGCACGTCTGGGCCGGGCTGACGGGGCTGACCGTCCACCCCGACCACCGGCGCCGCGGCATCGCCCGCCGGCTGGTCGCGGAGTGCCTGCGCGAGGCCCGCGGCCGTGACATCCGGTCCGCCTACCTGCAGGTCGAGGCGGACAACGCCGCGGCGCTCGAGCTCTACCGGCGGCTCGGCTTCGAGCCCCACCACGAGTACCGCTACCTATGCTGATCTGCCGCAGCTCCTCCGCGGCAGACTCGCTCCGCTCCATCCTCGCCGCTGTCGTCGCGGCGGTGCTGATCTGCCGCAGCTCCTCCGCGGCAGATCCGCTCCGCTCCATCCTCGCCGCTGTCGTCGCGGCGGTGCTGATCTGCCGCAGCTCCTCCGCGGTGGACGGTCACCCGGTGCAGATGACCTGGTCCTCCGGCTTGTAGTGGGTGTGGAAGACGTTGCGGT
>CAYRLV010000308.1:1898-4929 GCA_964425155.1 uncultured Ornithinicoccus sp.
CCGGTGCAGATGACCTGGTCCTCCGGCTTGTAGTGGGTGTGGAAGACGTTGCGGTCCACGACCTTGCCGTGCCGCAGGACCTTGCGACTGACGGTGATGTCGAAGCCGTCCACGGGGTACTGGGTGACGCACTGCGGTGAGTCGTCGTAGATCGTCTTCGGTTGGGTGATGTTGCGCCGCGGCCCCTTGTCGGTGCTGACCTTGAAGACGTCGGTGCCCCAGTAGCGCATGTGGATGTCCTGACCCGTCACCCAGGTCTGGATGAGGATGCCGTGGCCCGTGTTGTTGGTCCACTTGTTGTCGATGTACGGCCGCCACAGGGTCGCCTCGCGCCCCACCGGGTAGCGGGAGATGTAGAACGAGTGCGGCGTGTGCTCGTCGAGCTGCACACCGGCGAACCAGGACGTGTTGAAGACCGTCGTCGAGACCTGCGAGATGCCCCCGCCCAGGGCGTTGGTGAGGCGACCGTTCACGATCACGTGCGCCTCGACATACCCCTTGGCGCGGGTGAACGTGCCCAGCGTGTCCAGCAGGCTGAACTGCTCACCCGGCTTCACCAGGGTGCCGTTGATGATCCGCAGCGCAGCCTTGATGTTGTGCGTGCGTGCGGCGTTCTCGGGGCCGCCGGGCATGTGACTGGTGAAGCTGGAGATGACCTCCTTGACGCCCAGCTTGCGCGCGTCCTTGGTGGTGGTCTTGGGCGGGCGGGGTGTCGTGCGCACCTTGGCGACGCGCTTCTTCGAGGTGAGCGCCTGGAACACCTGCCGGTGCAGGGACGTGGCGTTGATCACCCGACCGTTGCGGCCGGGGATGATCCGGGGCTTGCCACCGAGCAGCCGCACCTTGGCGTTGACCGGGTCGCGCTCGGCACCCGGGATCTGGGCCCGCACCACCTTGAGCAGCTGCTTGCCGTCCAGTTTCGGGTGCAGCCGGCCCTTGCCGTCGTCCTTCATGGTGAGCATCCGGCCGAGCTGGGCGGTGCTCAGCCGGGTGCGGGACTTGCCGATCACGACCTTCACCGGACCCGACATGGCCGGCGCGGCGAACTCCTTCTTCGCCCGCTTGATCTCCGCGACCGGCAGCTTCGGCTGGGTCACGGTCACCGATCCCTTGACCTCCGGCCGCCGCGGCCAGGCGTCGGCCACGGTCTTCGCGGTGGCCGGCACGTCCAGCTTCCGCCCGGGCTTGGACAACACGGTGCGGACCCGTCCGTCCACGAAGCTGATGGAGCCCTCCCGGCTCGGCGTGTCCACCTTCTCGGCCGCATTGCGCAGGGCCCTCTGCAACCGGTCCTCGTCGACCGAGACGCGCAGGGGTTGCGGCTCGCCGCCGGTCAACCGGTGCCAGATCTCGCTCGGGACGTAGGTGCGTCCGGTGAGTCCGGCCAGTGTCCGCTCGATGTCGAGGGACAGGCCGGCCGCGCCGGGGTCCAGCTCGACCGTCTGCCGGCCCACTCGCACGATGACCGGCTGCGACGCGGTCATCGCCAGGTCACTCTCGAGGGTGGTGGCGGCCTCCTCGGTCGACATCCCCCCGATGCTCACGCCGGCCACCGTGGTGCCCGACGGCACCTGCCCGCCGACCCAGACCGCCAGACCCACGTAGGCTCCACCGAGCACCACCACCGCGGCGACGAGCCGGATCAGGATCTTCCCCCAACTGTGCCCGCTGGTCGCGCTCCTCCGCGGCGGAGTCGCTCCGCTCCATTCTCGCCGCCCGTCGTCGCCGCTCATGTCGGGGCCCCCGCGAAGTATCGGAGCGAAGCGGAGAACTTCGTGGGGTGACTCATGTGAGGTCCTCGTAGCGGCCGCGGTAGTAGATCAGCGCCTTGCCGAGGTGGTCGGGGGCGTGCACCGACACGACCTCGCCGAGCACGATGCTGTGGTCACCCGCCGGGTGCACCGCCGTGGTCCGGCACTCGAAGTTCGACAGCGCGCCGTCCAGCCAGGCGACGCCCGTGACCGGCGCCCGCTCGTGCGGGACGCGGTCGAGCTGTCCGTGCAGCGGCCGTCCTTTGGTCGCGAACCAGTCGGCGGTCGAGCGCGCCTCGGCCGGCAGCACGCTGACCCCCCACACACCGCTGTCGACCACGGCGTCGTGGAACCGTGCGTCCCGCTCCACGCTGACCAGCATGAGCAGTGGCTCCAGCGACACCGAGCACAGCGCGTTGGCGGTCATCGCATGGTGGTGCTCCCCCACCAGTGTCGTGACGATCGTGACCCCGGTCGCGAAGCGGGACATGGCACGCCGGTAGTCGCCCACGTCGGGGGGCGGCAGCGTCGTCACGGCACCTTCCTCGACTCGTCGGGCAGCAAGCCGGTATGCCGTCCCGGCGCCACCGCATCACCCGTCACCGGCGCGCCGGTGCCCGGGTCGACGAGGAGGTAGCCCTCGCGATCGGACAGGCGCGCTGCGATGTTGTTGGACAGAGCGTAATAGGCGCCCAGGACCGTGACCTGGGTGCGGTGCTCCTGCAGCACGCGTGTCCGCAGCCGGGCCGCCTCCGGGTCGACCACCTGGTGAGTGACTCGCTCGTCGTCGACCACCGAGGGGGGAAACGGCGCGTCCGAGTCCGGCAGCGTCAGTCCGGTCATGTCGGCGAGGTCCACGTGCTCCCGCACCCAGCGGCGGTCCTCCTGTGCCCACGACCGCGGGGTCAGGGTC
Source organism: uncultured Ornithinicoccus sp. (assembly GCA_964425155.1). Lineage (GTDB taxonomy): Bacteria > Actinomycetota > Actinomycetes > Actinomycetales > Dermatophilaceae > Segeticoccus. Next base: position 4,563 of record CAYRLV010000308.1, read on the forward strand.
CAGTACACGCGCTCCGGGCGATGGTCGGGTGGCAGCGCCGCGAGCGCGGCCATCGTCACGCGGTGCGCCTGGATGTGGTCGGGGTGGCCGTAGCCCCCGGTCGGGTCGTAGGTCACGACCACGTCGGGGCGCAGCCGTCGCAGGTGGGTCGCGACGAGCGCCGCGGCCTCGGGCAGGTCCGCGCGGGCGAAGGCGTCCGCGCGCTCCGCGCTGGGGGTGCCGGCCATACCGGAGTCGCGGTAGCGCGAACCACCGTGCTCGGGGTACTCGCCCAGCACCGTGTGGTCGACCCCCAGCACGGTCATCGCGCGGCGCAGCTCCTCGCGGCGGTAGGGGCCGAGGCGGTCCTCCCGGTCGGCCGCGAGAT
>CAYRLV010000309.1:0-4886 GCA_964425155.1 uncultured Ornithinicoccus sp.
AAGCAGCGGTCCTACGAGAAGGACGGCCAGACCCGCACCGTCGTCGAGATGGAGGCCGACGAGATCGGCCCCTCGCTGCGCTACGCCACCGCCAAGGTCAACAAGACCCAGCGCGGCGGAGGCGGCGGCTTCGGCGGCGGCCAGCAGGGTGGCTTCGGCGGCCAGTCCGGTCAGCAGGGCCAGCAGTCCAGCGACCCGTGGGCCACCGGTCCGTCCGGCGGCCAGCAGGGCGGTCAGCCCCAGGGTGGCCAGTCGGCGCCCCAGCAGGGTGGCCAGCAGGGCGGCTGGAGCTCCGGTCCCTCGTATGACGAGCCGCCCTTCTAGCGGTCCCGTCACCTCCCACACCAACTCGCTATCCCGAGCGTCCGCTCGGGCTCTCAACGCAGAAGGAGAGCACCACGATGGCCAAGCCCGTAGTGCGCAAGCCCAAGAAGAAGGCCAACCCGCTGAAGGCGGCGAAGGTCGAGAACATCGACTACAAGGACACCGCGCTGCTGCGCAAGTTCATCTCCGACCGGGGCAAGATCCGCGCCCGCCGGGTGACCGGGGTGTCCGTCCAGGAGCAGCGACTGATCGCCACCGCGGTCAAGAACGCCCGCGAGATGGCGCTCCTGCCCTACTCCAGCTCGGCTCGCTGATCACCCCACGATCGAATCAAGGAGAGGCTCAGCGATGAAGCTGATACTGACTCACGAAGTGTCTGGCCTGGGCACCGCTGGTGACGTCGTCGTCGTCAAGGACGGCTACGCCCGCAACTACCTCGTCCCCCGCAACCTGGCCACGCCGTGGACCAAGGGCGGCGAGAAGCAGGTGGCCGCGATCCGCAAGGGCCGCGAGATCCGCGCGATCGCCACTCTCGAGGAGGCCCAGCAGGTCAAGGGCGACCTCGAGGCGCGCACCATCACCATCGAGGCCAACGCCGGTGCGTCCGGCCGCCTCTTCGGCGCGGTGACCACGGCCGAGATCGCCTCCGCGGTCGAGCAGGCCGGCGGCCCCAAGCTGGACCGCCGCAAGATCGAGGTCCCCACCCCGATCAAGACCACCGGGAGCCACGAGGCCCTGGTCCGGCTGCACCCCGAGGTGCAGGCCACGGTGCGCATGGAGGTCGTCGGGGCCTGACCCGAACGATCCCGGTCACGGTCGCCCGAGCGTCGTGACCACACCGCCTCGGCGCGGCAGCCTCCTGTGGGCTGCCGCGCCGAGCCGCGTCGTGCCGTCGCCGGTTTGCCGTGACCGGCCGCACGAGTCAGCCAGGGAGCCGGGCGTCGGTCACACGGAGGCGAGGAAGGCCTGCACCCGCTTCATGAGCAGCGCGGACGCTTCCGGGTCGTAGGCGGCGAGGGACGAGTCGGCGAAGAGGTGTTGGTCGCCGGGGTAGATGAACAGCTCAGCGCTCGGCGCGGAGTCGGCGAGCTCGCGTGCGGCCGGCAGGTCCTCGCCGAAGAACTCGTCCCCCTCCTTGCCGTGGATCTGCACCGGCACCCCCTCGGGCCAGGTCTGCCCGAACTCCGAAACGGGGAGGCAGGAGTCGATGAGCAGGGCGCCGGCGGCACCGGACCGGGTCTGCGCCAGCCGCTGAGCGATCGTCACGCCGAAGGAGAAGCCGGCATAGACGAGCCCGCGGCCGAGCTCTTCAGCCGCGGCGATGCCGCGCTCGCGGATGGCGTCGAGCCCCACCTCTCGAGCGAATCCGAAACCGTCCTCGATGGAGGCGAACGTGCGTCCCTCGAACAGATCCGGGGTGTGCACGGTGTGCCCGCCCTCACGGAGGCTGTCGGCGAAGCGGTGGACTCCGCCGGTCAGGCCCTGGATGTGGTGGTACAGCAGTACGTCAGCCACGATGGTGTTCTCCTTGCGAATGATCGGATTCTTTGGAACGTTCCGCAACGCTAGTCTGTTACACCATGGCGGACAACCCCCCGGACTATGAGCTCAGCGAGCGGTTGGCACTGACCAGGCCCGACCAGGTGAAGGCCATCGGCCACCCGCTCCGCACCACGATCCTGCAACTCCTGCACGAACGGGCGGCGACCGTGACCGAGCTCGCCGCGGCAGTCGATCGCCCCAAGAGCACGATCGCGTACCACGTGGAGGTGCTGACACGAAACGGTCTGCTCAAGGTGGTGCGCACGCGGAGGGTGCGGGCGATCGAGGAGCGGTTCTACGGGCGCACCGCGCGCATGTTCCACGTGGCCGAACCGTCGACCGCCCGCGAAGGCATGCCGCGCGACTTCAACGACTTCGAGGTGGCTGCACGCGAGTCGGCGACGGCGTTCGAGCACGGCAGGCTCTGGGGCTTCATCCGGCACGCGCGTGTCACCGAGGACCAGGCTTCCCAGTTCTGGGAACGCATCGCCCAAGTGGTCGAGGAGTTCGACCGATTGGAGAGGTCCGGCGACACCGTGTACGGGTTCGCGATCGGCCTCTACCCCACGAACCACCCAACCCTGCCCACAGCGGAGTGAAGCCGTGTGCAGCCAGGGCTGGTGTCTTTCTTCCGTCACACCGGTCACAGCTCGAAAAACATTCCCATCGATCCGGGTGTCGAAAGCCCTCCCGGACGCCGTGATGGAGCATCATGCGTGACCGTGGGAGCCAGACGAGTCGCCGCAGCACAGTGCTGCCCTGAGGGCGGGGCCGAGCCGGCGTGACCGACCAGGCCACCCTGTCGCAGCCCACCGCCACCCGCCCGTCCGGGCGCCCCCGGGGCCCCCGCGGTGGTTCCGCCGTGGCGATGCTCTACCTGCTGCCGGCACTGGCCGTCTTCGGCGTCTTCATGTTCTGGCCGCTGGTCAAGTCCATCGTCTTCTCGATGCAGGGCACCGACATCATCGGCCGCCCGGGCGGCTTCGTCGGACTCGAGCACTACCGGCACATGTTCACCGACCCGCAGTTCGGCAAGGTCGTGGCGGTGACCGCGGGGTTCACCCTGCTCACCGTGCTGCCCAGCATCCTCATCGCGCTGGTCATCGCGCTGCTGCTGCAGGAGCGGATCCGGGGGCTGCGCTTCTTCCGGTCGGCCTTCGCGCTGCCGTTCGCGTTCTCCGTCGCGACCGCTTCGGTCATCTTCGGCGTCCTCTACAACCCGGCGACCGGGGTGATCAACGGGCTGCTCTCCTACATCGGGCTCGGGCCGTTCGGCTGGCTGACCGATCCGAGCATGGCCCTCATCTCGGTGTCGCTGGCGACCGTCTGGATGCAACTCGGCTACAACCTGCTCATCCTCAGCGCCGGCCTCGGCGCGATGCCGGAGGACGTGCTCGAGGCGGCCCGCCTCGACGGCGCCACCGGGCTGCGGCTGCAGCGCTCGGTCGTCATCCCGCTGATCACCCCGCAGCTGTTCTTCCTCGTGGTGACCGGCACGATCCACTCGCTGCAGAGCTTCGGTCAGATCCACATCCTGACCCGGGGCGGGCCGGAGAACAACACCACGACGCTGGTCTACTCGATCTACGAGCAGGCCTTCGCCTACAACAACTCCAACTTCGGCTACGCCTCCGCGCAGGCGATGGTGCTGCTGGTGGTCGTCCTGGTCATCACCGCCATCCAGTTCGGGGTGCTCGAACGGCGGGTGTTCTACCGGTGACCACGAGCACCGCCCCCACCACCGCCCCGAACCGGCAGCGACAGCGTCGGCGTCGATCGCGCGGCGTCGGCAAGGGCGCCGGCCCGCTGACCTACGTCGGCATCATCGTGCTGTTCCTCATCGTGCTGTTCCCCGTCTACTACGGGATCGTCGGCAGCTTCATGAGCACGGCGGACACCAACTCCTACCCGCCGGCGCTGTGGCCCAGGCACGGGCTGCACCCGCAGAACTACAGCAACGCGCTCGACATCGTGCCGCTGGGGCGGCAGTACCTCAACAGCGTGATGCAGACCGCCGCCATCACCCTCGGGCAGGTCCTCACCAGCGTGCTGGCCGCCTACGCGTTCGTCTTCCTGCCGCTCAAGGCGCGCAACTTCTGGTTCGGCGTGTTCCTGTCGACGATGATGATCCCGTACGAGTCGATCATCATTCCCAACTACCTCTTCGTGACGAACCTCGGACTCTCCGACACCATCGCCGGACTGGCCCTGCCGTTCCTGGCGTCCGGCTTCGGCACCTTCCTGCTGCGGCAGAGCTTCCTCGCCTTCCCGACCGAGTTGAGGGACGCGGCCCGGGTCGACGGCGCCGGCCACCTGCGCTTCCTCTGGTCGATCCTGATGCCGCTGTCGAAACCCACCCTGGCGGCGCTGTCGATCTACTGCGCGCTGTCCGCGTGGAACCAGTACTTCTGGCCGCTGCTGATCACCACCCGGTCCGAGCACCAGACGATCCAGATCGGGATCGGCCAGTTGCAGTCCTCCGACACCCAGGACCCGGGCATGGTGCTCGCCGGGGTCGTGCTCGCCCTGCTCCCCACCCTGGTGCTGGTCATCTTCGGCCAGCGGTTCATCGTCCGCGGCCTCACGGCGGGTGCGGTGAAGTGACGACATCCCACGGCCGGACCGGCCCCTCACCAAGGAGATCGCAATGATCCGACACACAGCCCTGACCTCCCCTCAGTCGAGGCGCCGCCGTCTCGGGGTCGTCCTCGTCAGCGGAGCCGCCAGTATGTCGCTGCTGCTCGCCGCGTGCGGTGGGGGCGGCGGAGGGGGCGGCGACGAGGTCTCCGCACCGGACACGGGTGCCCTGTCCTCCGGCAAGGTGCAGAAGGTCAGCTTCTGGCACTCGATGGACGGCACGAACGCCGAGGTGCTGAACAAGCTGATCAAGAAGTTCAACCAGCAGAACAAGGGCAAGATCAAGGTCGAGGGCACCTACGTCGGCAAGTACGACGACGGCATCGCGAAGTACAAGGCGTCGATCCAGTCCAAGTCGACGCCCGACCTGGTGCAGATCTACG
>CAYRLV010000310.1:0-4868 GCA_964425155.1 uncultured Ornithinicoccus sp.
CGCACATGTGGTTCGGCGACATGGTGACGATGCGCTGGTGGGAGGACCTCTGGCTGAACGAGGCCTTCGCCGAGTGGGCCTGCCACTGGGCGGCGGAGGCGGCGACCGAGTTCACCGACGCCTGGGCCGGCTTCCTGGCCGCCGAGAAGCAGGGTGGCTACTCCGCGGACATGGCGCCCACGACCCACCCGATCCGGCAGCCGGTCGACGACGTCGCCGCGGCAGCCGCGAGTTTCGACGGGATCACCTACCCCAAGGGCGCCAGCGTGCTGAAGCAGCTGCACGCCTTCCTGGGCGAGGACGCCTTCGTCGAGGGGCTGCGCGGCTACTTCGCGAAGTACGCCTGGGGCAACACCAGCCTCGAGGACCTCATGGCCGAGTTCTCCGCGGCCAGCGGCAGGGACCTGACCGGCTGGGTCAAGGGCTGGCTCGACACCGCAGGCACCGACCGGCTGGTGCTGGAGCAGGGCGACGGCGAGGCGCTGTTGCGGGCCACGGGTCCGGACGGCGCCGACCCCCGACCGCACCGGCTGGGCGTCGGGCTGTACGCGCGCGACAACGGCTCGCTGCGCCGCTCCGGGCTGGTGACGGTCGAGACCACGGGTGAGGTCACCCCGGTGCCGGGCGTGGCCGGTGCCGAGCTCGCCCTGGTCAACGACGACGACCTGACCTTCGCGTCCGTGCAGCCGGACCCGCACTCGGTGCGGGTCCTGGTCGAGCAGGCCGGGCAGTTGCCCAGCGCGATCTCCCGGGCGGTCGCGGTGACCACCACCTGGGACCTGCTGGTGCGGGGCGAGCTGTCCACCGCGGACTTCGTCCACTGCGTCACCGGCGTGCTGCGCACCGAGGACGTGGGCAGCGTGATCGAGCCCTACCTCCGGCTCGCCGAGGGCGCCGCCGACCAGTGGTCGCCCGACGGGCAGCGTGACGAGCTGCTCGCCCTGGTGGCCGACCTGTGCCTGGAGCTGGCGCAGGACCCGGCCCGCCGCCAGGTCGCCGCGCGGACCCTCGCCGCCACGGCGGTCACCGACACCCACCTCGAGCAGGTCCGGGACCTGGCGGGCGACGACGTCGACCTGCGCTGGCGGATCCTGGTCCGCCTGGCCGAGCTCGACCGGGTGCAGGACGCCGAGGTCGAGGCGCTGGACCGCGAGGACCCCGACCCCGACTCGTGGGTCCGGGCGCTCGCGGTGCGGGCGGCTCGTCCGGCGCTCGCGGGCAAGGACGAGGCGTGGCGGGCCATCGTCGACGAGCACCGGGTGCCGATGGGGTCGCTGGGCAAGGTCCGGCACGCCTTCTGGCGGCGCTCGCAGGGGGAGCTGCTCGCGCCCTACGCCGACCGCTACCTGGAGACGCTGCCGACCCTGCACCTGGCCGGGATGATCCCGTCGATGGCGGTGTCCTACACGCTGTTCCCCGGCGCGGGCGTGGACGAGGCGTTCGCCGACCGGGCCGACGCGGTCGCGTCCGAGGGCGTCAGCCCGGTCATCGCGCGGACGGTGCGCGAACTGACCGACCAGCTGCGCCGGATGCTGCGCGCCCGCCAGAGCTGACGACGCGTATGGCGGGTGGTCGGCCCGCCATACGCCTCCCTCCCGTATGGCGGGTGGTCAGCAGGACTTCTGACTCGCCTTGTCGGGGCGGGTGGCGTCGGGCTGCGTCGGTGACGGCGAGGGCGCCGGCTTCGCCTTCGCCCTCGGGACGAGGTGCTCGAACTTGGTGCCGAGGACCAGGTCGACCGAATCGTCCTTGCGGTTGTCCTGTTGGAGCTTCAGGCCCTTGATCTGCAGGGCGACCCGCTCGGCCGCGGGCTTGCCGAAGCGTCCGAACCGCAGCACACCCACGGACTGGAGGAACGCCTTCTGCGGGTCGTTGCCGACGTCGGTGATGTGGAAGCCCCGCTTCCTCAGCGCTTCCGCGGTGTCCCCGGCGAGCCCGGGCTTCCAGGTGGTGTTGTAGACGTTGAGGTCGAAGCTGCCCGGCTTGGCCGGCGGCAGGGGCCGCAGGTGGCGGAACTTCGGTCCGAGCGCCAGGTCGACCGACGGGTCTGCCCGGTCGTCCTCGACGAGCTTCACCCCGGAGACCTGGGCGGCGATCGTGTTGGCGACGACGCGGCCGTTGGGCCCGTAGCGGACCTCGCCCACACCGTGCACCCGGCGCGGCGCCGGATCGTTCTTGACCGAGATGACGTGGAACCCTCGGTGCTCGAGCAGACCGGCGGTCTCGTCGGCCAGTCCGGCGCGGTCGCTCGCGTTGTAGACGTTGACGTAGACCAGGCCGGGTTTGACGGTCGGTGGCGTCTGCGGCGCGAAGTCCGCGGTGCAGGTCGGGGTGGCGACCGGCTTCTTCTCGCTACCCCAGACCCGGTTGTAGGCGCCGTAGAAACCCGCGCCCAGCAGGCCCGCGACGAGCACGAGCACGACGCCGTGACGCACCCGTCCCCGCGGGCGCGTCGGCACCTCGTCGTACTGCCCGGCGTCGGCCATCTCCACCTGCCCCTGTCACCAGTGGTTCTCCACGGTCAATCATCGCGCCAGCCGAGCCTGATCGCAGGAGCGACAGGCAACGATGTGGTATCGGCCCGGCGGTTCTCAGCGGATCCGACGGGCGAGCCGGGCATCCGGGGTCCCGCAGACCGGCTCGTGCAGGATCGAGGCGAGGGCCTCGATGCCGTCCACCAGCCGGGGCCCGGGGCGGGCGAACGAGGCGTTGGCGTCGACCGCCCAGACGGGTATGCCGTCGGGCAGCAGCGCGCGTGCGACCAGGTCGGTGGCCAGTCGGGTGGACTCCTCGAGCCCGAAGCCGCACGGGGCGGACACCACGACCTCCGGCGCCGCTTCGGACACCGCGTCCCAGGTGGTGCGTACCGACTCCGTGCCGGTGCTGCCGAGGACGGAGCTCCCGCCGGCCCGCTCGACCATCTCCGGCACCCAGTGGCCCGGGGCGAACGGCGGGTCGACCCACTCCAGGACCGCGGTCCGCGGCCGATCACGGCCGTCGACCCGGTCGGCGACGTCGGCCAGGCGGCGGCGCAGGTCAGCCACCAGTTCCGTGGCCGCGTCGGCTCGCCCGCTGGCTCGGCCGATCTGCTCGATGCTGTCCCAGACCTCTTCCAGGTCCTGCGGGTCGGTGGTCAGCACGTCCGCGTGGCACCCCAGGTGGGTCAGCGCATCCTCCACCTCGGACACGTCGACGGCACAGACCGCGCAGAGGTCCTGGGTGACGACCAGGTCGGCGTCCAGACCGAGCAGCGCGTCCTGGTCCAGGTGGTAGAGGTCCTCGCCGGCCGCGATCCGCCGCCGGACCGCCTCGTCGATCTCGGCCGGCCCCAGCCCTTCCGGCAGCGCGCTCGTCGACACGATCCGCCGCTCCCGAGCCTCGGCCGGGTGGTCGCACTCGAAGGTCACGCCGACCACGTCGTCGCCGGCCCCGAGGGCGAAGAGCGTCTCGGTGGCCGACGGCAGCAACGACACGATCCTCATGTCCGTCCCTCCTTGCCGGGGTGTCCCGCTCAGCAGGTGGTGGTCTGCTCGGGTTCCTCGGTCGGCATGGTCTTGGGCGGGGCGGCCAGCTTGGTGAACTTCTGGCCGAGCACCACGTCGACGGAGGCGTCGGTCCGCGCGTCGCGGACCAGCTTGGCGCCCTTGAGCTGCTTGGCGACGACCTTCTTGGCCTCCTGGGTGCCCTTCTTCCCGTACCGGATCACGGCCTGCCCGCTGATGTCCTGGTGGAGGGGATCGTTGCTGACGACGTCCACGTCGAAGCCGCGCTCGCGGAGCACCTGGGCGGTGTCGCCGGCCAGACCGGAGCGCTTGGTGGAGTTGTAGACGTTGACCACGATGTTGGCCGGGGCGAGCGGATTGGCGGGCGCCGAGGTGGTCGGGGTGCAGGTCGGGTTCGCGGCCGCCTCGCTGCCGATCCAGCGTTGGTAGTAGGCCACGGCATACCCGAACGCACCGACGAGGAGCAGCACGCACAACGTCATGGTCACCGCGGCACGGCGGCGCCGGCGCCGGCGCGCCGTGGATGCGGCCGACTCCTTGACGTAGCTCATCGGCGGTCTCCCCTCGTCGGTCGGGTCGGGCGCCGGGTTCCCCGGCTCGCGCCGGACGCCGACCGGCACGCACCTCCGCGCGGCAGTCTAGGCAGGCCGCGTGCGAGGAGCACGGATAGAGTGCCGATCGTGACCGATTCGAACTCAGCGGCCAGCACTCTCGACGCGATCAGGTCCGGATACGCCTTCGACGGCGCGGTGCTCGACCTCGGCGCCGCGGTGACCGACGGCACCGCCCACGCGGACGTGCCCGTCCGGGTCCCGCTCGCGGTGCTGAACCGGCACGGACTGGTGGCCGGCGCCACCGGGACCGGCAAGACCAAGACCCTCCAGGTGATGGCCGAGCAGCTCTCGGCCCAGGGCGTGCCGGTGTTCCTGGCCGACATCAAGGGCGACCTGTCCGGTATGGCGACCGCTGCCGAGAGCAACGACAAGCTCGCCTCCCGTGCCACTGACGTCGGGCAGGAGTGGACCGGCACCGCGTTCCCCGTCACCTTTCTCTCCCTCGGCGGTCTGGGGCAGGGCACGCCGATCCGCGCCACGGTCACCGCCTTCGGCCCGACGCTGCTGTCGAAGGTGCTGGGGCTGAACGCGACCCAGGAGTCCAGCCTCGGCCTGGTGTTCCACTTCGCGGACAAGAACGGGCTGCCGCTGCTGGATCTCAAGGACCTCCGCGCGGTGGTGCAGTACCTCACCTCGGACGAGGGGAAGGAGGACCTGAAGCAACTGGGCGGGCTCTCCTCGTCGACGGCCGGGGTGATCCTGCGCGAGCTGATCGCCTTCTCCGACCAGGGCGCCGACGTGTTCTTCGGCG
>CAYRLV010000311.1:0-4829 GCA_964425155.1 uncultured Ornithinicoccus sp.
TCGTCGCCGCGGGTGATCAGCCGACGGCGTAGGCCGGGGGAAGCTCCTCGAGCTCCTCGTCGAGGGCGAGTCCGTCGAACGGCAGGTCACGCCCGTATGGCGCCTCCGCCGGCTGTGCGGGCGCGTCGCCAACCGCTGCGGTGGGCTCGTCCGCCGTCGGTGCGCTGTGGTCGAACGGCTCGGCCGCAACGACCGGCTCCGGCTCGACCACCGGCTCCGACTCGGCCGGGGCGGTTGCGGGCCGCTCGGCCTTCGCCTTGAGCGTGTAGGTGGGCGGCGGGACCGGGACCGGCTGCCACTCGCCCGGTCGGGTGGGGGCACTGGGCCCCGCCGCGGCCTCGTCCGGACCCTCCGTGGACGCGTCGGGCCGTCGCTCGACCGCCATCGCCAGGGCGGCATCGGCGTCGTAGACCGAGTCGACCTCCTGCCCGGTGACCGACCTCGGCCCGATGGCACCCCAGCCCCCGGCTACCGGCCGCCGACTCGAGTCCGGTCGCGGCGACGCGCCAACGGTCCGGCGCTCCCGGGCCGGGCGTGCCGTCCGCACGGCGCGCTCGCGAGCAGCGTCCCGACGGCGGGCACGGCGACGACGCGACGCGTGCCGCAGCCAGACGAGATCCAGGACCAGCAGCCCGGAGGCGGCAGGAATCGCCCACCACTGCAGGCGACCCAGGACCACCAGGGCGACCGACGCGATCACCAGGAGGAAGCAGAGCAGGAGGGTGACGCCGCGCAGGCGACGCCCCGTCATACCGGAGCGCAGTCGAGCCAGTCGGCCGGCCCGAGGTGCCGTGTCGGACTTCGGCGCCGCACGCTTGACGGTGACCTCGGCACGCGGCGGACGCGCGGGTCCGACCGCGTACGAACGTGGTTCCGGAGTCGCCAGGGGCGACTCCGGAAGGGGCTTGCGACGCTCGAGGACCCGCATGGCCTCGGAGAACCGGTCGACCGATCGCGCGGTCGACAGGTGGTCGCGGCGGCGGATCCAGTGCTGCAGCAGGTAGGCAGCCCAGATTGCCACGACGAGGACGAAGATCAGGCTGCTGGACGGCACGTACCCGACGGTAGGCGGCCCGCGACGTGCTACCGGGGACCCTGTTCGGTGTGTCGCCAAAGTGGCTGATGTGACGAACGATTCAACCGGTCCATCAGGGTGCCGCCGGCGAGGTCCTCCGTCGTCAGCGCGAACGTGCGGTGGTCGTGCCAGGCGCCGTTGATGTGCAGGTAGTTGCGGCGCAGCCCCTCGTCCCGGAAACCGAGCTTCTCCACGACCCGCAGACTCGCGGCGTTGTCCGGCCGGATGTTGACCTCGAGACGGTGCAGCCCGAGCTGACGCATGGCATGGTCGCCCAGCAGCGCGAGCGCCAGAGGCGTCAGCCCCCGGCCCGCCGCGGACTCCGCGATCCAGTAACCGATCGCCCCGGATCGCAACGATCCCCACGCGATCCCGAAGAGGTGCATCTGCCCGACCAGCCGGCCGTCCGCCTCGATCGCCATCGGCAGCATCCGGCCGGCCGACGCCTCGACGTGGTAGAGCCGCACCAGGGCGCGGAACGACAGCTGCCGGTCGGCCGGCTCGGGCAGCGTCGACTCCCACTCCCGCAGCCAGTCCGCGTTGGCCACCCGCAGGGCGGTCCACTCCTTGCGGTCCCGGCGGCGCAACGGCCGCAACGTCACCGACGTCCCGCGGGGATCGGTGGCGTGCAGCGTCACCGGCCACCAGTCGGACATCAGTGGTCGCCACCCGCGATCTGGTCCAGCGCGTGCGGCACCACCTGCTCCAGCACCCGCAGCCCGTCACGCACCCCACCGACCGAACCGGGCAGGTTGACCACGAGGGTGCGCCCGGCCACGCCGGCGATGCCGCGGGACAGCATGGCGGTCGGCACCCCTGCCGCGACCCCCGCTGCCCGGATGGCCTCGGCGATGCCGCGGATCTGCCGGTCGATCAACCGCATCGTCTGGTCCGGGGTGCGGTCGGTCGGTGAGATCCCGGTCCCGCCGGTGGTCACCAGCAGCGCGGCGCCACCCTCGATCGCGCGCCGCATGGCGGCCTCGACGTCCGGGCCGTCCGAGACGACCACCGGCTCGGCCACCTCCAGGCCCCACGAGCGTGCGGCCTCGACGATCAGCGGACCCGCCCGGTCGGCATACACGCCCCGTGCCGCGCGCGTGGAGCAGGTGACCACCACCGCGTGCCGCTCGGCCGGCGGCCGGTCCTCACTCATCCGCGGCCGTCCCCGCTGTCGGGCCGGGCCCGGTGGCCCCCGCGGACCCCGCCGGCTCCGACCCACGATCCGTCCGGACCCACCCCCCGTCGTCGGCCTCGGCCCAGTCGCCCGAGCGCCCACCGGATTTCGCGGTCACCCGCACGTCGGTGATGCGGGCGTGCCGGTCCACCGCCTTGACCATGTCGATGAGGGCGAGCGCCGCCACGGTGACGGCGGTGAGGGCCTCCATCTCGATGCCGGTGCGGTCTGCGGTGCGCACGCTGGCCCGCAGCTCGACCCCGTCGTCGGTCACCTCGAGGTCGACCTCCACCCCGTGGATCCCGATGGGGTGCGCCAGCGGCACCAGTTCCGGGGTCCGTTTGGCCGCCTGGATGCCCGCCAGCCGGGCGACCGCGAGCGCGTCCCCCTTGGGCACGTTGCCCTCCCGCAGCGCGGCGACGGCCTCCGGCGACAGGAGCACGCGCCCGGCTGCGGAGGCGGACCGGGCGGTCACGTCCTTGGCGCTGACGTCGACCATGTGCGCGGTGCCGTCGGACCGCACGTGGGTCAAGGACGGCTCGCTCATTCAGACCTCCCGCAGGTCGGTGAGGGCAACCAGGGCACGGCACTGCACCCGGTCACCAGCATGCACCTCGGCGGTCTCCGCCGGTATGACGGCGAGCGCGTTCGCTGCCGCCAGTCCCCCCAGCACGTGGGAACCCTGGCCCCCCGCGAGCGCCGCGGACCAGCCGTCGCCATCGCGACGGAGCCGCACCCGCGCGAACTGCACCTTGCCCGCGGGCACGCGCCAGCCGTGCTCGGCGACCGCCTCGAAGGTCGCCACCTCGCTGGGACGACCGGCCAGGACCCGCAGGGCGGGGGCGACGAAGACCTCGAAGGACACCAGCGTGCTCACCGGGTTGCCCGGCAGCGTGAAGACCAGGCAGCGCCCTCCGTCGAGCGTGCCGAACCCCTGCGGCTTGCCCGGCTGCATGGCCACCGTGTCGAACCGCACCTCGCCGCCGCCGTCGAGCACCTCCTTGACCGTGTCGTAGGCGCCCATGCTGACGCCGCCGGTGGTGATGACCGCGTCGCACGCGGCCGCCTCCTCGGCGATCACCTGGGCGAAGGTGCCGGTCTCGTCGCGGACCCGGCGGATCGGGCGGACCTGGGCCCCCAGCTCGGCGAGCGCGGCCGCCACCATCAGGCTGTTGCTGTCGACGACCTGCCCGAAGCCGGGCACCGTGCCGGGCTCGACCAGCTCGTCGCCGGTCGAGATCACGCCCACGCGAGGCCGCGGCACCACCCGGACCCGGCCGCGGCCGACCGCGGCGAGCACCGCGAGCTGGCGCGCGCCGAGCAGGATCCCGGCGGACAGCACCGGATCGCCGACCTGCAGGTCGTCCCCGACCGGGCGGACGTGCTGGTGCGGCGGGGCGGCGGCACGGATCCGCACCCGCTCCACTCCCCCGTCGGTCGCCTCGACCGGCACGACCGCGTCGGCGCCGTCCGGCATCGGGGCCCCGGTCATGATCCGCAGCGTGCCGCCTTCGGGCAGGGTGAGGTGCTCGGTGTTGCCGGCCGCGATGTCACCCGCGACGGGCAGGACGACCGGCGACTCCTCGGTGGCGCCCGCGACGTCGGCCGAGCGCACGGCATACCCGTCCATGGCCGAGTTGGTGAAGCCGGGCAGCGCCACCGGGCTGGTGACGTCCTCGGCGAGCACGCAGCCGCCCGCCTCGGCCAACGGCAGCTCGCGCGGCTCCAGCCGCCGGGCCGTAGCCAGGATCCGGGACAGGTGCTCCTCGACCGGGATCATGGCCGCGGGGCGCCCGCGAGGCCGTCCAGCCCGGCGACGTAGTCGCGCAGCCAGGCGTCGAAGTCGGTCCCGAGCTCGCGGTGGTCGCGGGCCAGCCGGACCACGGCCTTGAGGTAGTCGAGCCGGTCGCCGGTGTCGTAGCGGCGGCCGCGGAACACGACGCCGTGCACGCCGGCGCCCGGCCCGGTGGCGGCGGCCCGCTCCTGCAGCGCGTCGGTCAGCTGGATCTCGCCGCCGCGCCCGGGCGGCGTCTGCTCGAGCACCCCGAAGATCGACGGGTCGAGCACGTAGCGGCCGATGATGGCCAGGTTGCTGGGGGCCTCGGCGGGGTCGGGCTTCTCGACCAGCCCGGTGATGCGCACGACGTCGCCCCCGGTCTCCTCGACCGCGGCGCACCCGTAGAGGTGGGTCTGCTCCGGCGGCACCTCCATCAGCGCGATCACGCTGCCGCCGCGCTCCTGCTGCACGTCGAGCATCGGCTCGAGCAGCGCGTCGCGGGCGTCGATCATGTCGTCGCCCAGCAGCACCGCGAACGGCTGGTCGCCGACGTGCGCCTTGCCGCAGAGCACGGCGTGGCCGAGGCCGAGCGGTTCGCCCTGCCGGACGAAGTGGATGTTGCCGAGGGTCGCCGACTTGCGGACCCGCTTCAGCCGCCGCTCGTCGCCCTTGGCCTCGAGCGCCTTCTCCAGCTCCCAGTGCCGGTCGAAGTGGTCCTCGAGGGCCGCCTTGTTGCGCCCGGTGATCATCAGCACGTCGGACAGGCCGGCGCGGGAAGCCTCCTCGACGACGTACTGGATGGC
>CAYRLV010000312.1:0-4829 GCA_964425155.1 uncultured Ornithinicoccus sp.
GCAAGCGGTTCATGTTCGACTACGTGCCCGACGTGTTCCGCGACCAGTACGCCACGACCGAGGAGGAGGCGGACGGCTGGTACGACGACCCGGAGCACCACAAGCGGCCGCCGGAGCTGCTGCCGCGCGATGAGGTGGCGCGCGCGATCAACAACGAGGTGAAGGAGGGCCGCGGGTCGCCGCACGGTGGTGTCTTCCTGGACGTGTCGACCCGCCTGTCGGCCGAGGAGATCAAGCGCCGGCTGCCCTCGATGCACCACCAGTTCCTCGAGCTCGCGGACGTCGACATCACCGCCCAGCCGATGGAGGTCGGCCCGACCTGCCACTACGTCATGGGCGGCATCGAGGTCGACCCCGACACCGGGGCGTCCGCCGTTCCCGGCCTGTTCGCCGTCGGCGAGGTCACCGGTGGCATGCACGGGTCCAACCGGCTGGGCGGCAACTCCCTGGGCGACCTGCTCGTCTTCGGACAGCGCACCGGCGCCGGGGCAGCCGCCTACGCACAGGCAGCCGACCGTGACCGGCCGACCGTGAGCGACGCGGCCGTCGAGGCCGTGAGATCGGCTGCCGAGGCGCCCTTCGAGCGTGAGGGGGGCGAGGGCCCCTACGCCCTGCACTCGGAGCTCCAGCAGGCGATGAACGATCTTGTCGGCATCATCCGCCGCGAGGCCGAGATGCAGCAGGCCCTGAGCAAGGTGGCCGACATCCGCGAACGCCTGGCCCACCTGTCGGTGGAAGGTCAGCGACGGTTCAACCCGGGGTGGCACCTCGCCCTCGACCTGCGCAACATGGTGCAGGTCTCGGAGTGCGTGGCCCGGTCGGCGCTCGAGCGGCAGGAGAGTCGGGGCGGGCACACCCGTGACGACTTCCCGGCGATGGACGCCACGTGGCGCAGCATCAACCTGGTCTGCCAGTTGGAGCCGGGCACGGGCGAGGTGCAACTCACGAGGCAGCAGGTCCCGGCGATCCGCGACGACCTGATGCACCTGTTCGAACGCTCCGAGCTGGAGAAGTACTTCACGCCGGAGGAGTTGACGCGCTTCGACGAGTTGGCCGACGCGCAGGGAGAGGATGACCAGTCATGAGCTACGACGGACGATTTCGCGTCTGGCGGGGTGACGAGGACGGCGGCGAGCTCGCCGACTACACCGTCGAGGTCAACGAGGGCGAGGTCGTGCTCGACATCATCCACCGGCTCCAGGCCACGGAGGCGCCCGACCTCGCGGTCCGGTGGAACTGCAAGGCCGGCAAGTGCGGTTCGTGCAGCGCCGAGATCAACGGCCAGCCCAAGCTGATGTGCATGACCCGGATGAGCACGTTCACCGAGGACGAGACGGTGACAGTGACGCCGATGCGCACCTTCCCGGTGATCCGCGACCTGGTCACGGACGTCTCCTACAACTACGAGAAGGCTCGGCAGATGCCCGCCTTCGAGCCGCCGGCCGACCTCGAGCCGGGGGAGTACCGCATGGAACAGGTGGACGTCCAGCGGTCGCAAGAGTTCCGTAAGTGCATCGAGTGCTTCCTGTGCCAGAACGTGTGCCACGTGATCCGCGACCACGAGGACAACAAGCAGGCGTATGCCGGCCCGCGCTTCTTCATCCGGGCTGCCGAGCTCGACATGCACCCGCTCGACGCCCGCACCGACCGAGCCACGTTCGCCCGAGACGACCAAGGCGTCGGGATGTGCAACATCACCAAGTGCTGCACCGAGGTCTGCCCCGAGCACATCACCATCACCGACAACGCGATCATCCCGATGAAGGAGCGCGTCGTCGACCGGCACTACGATCCGTTGGTGTGGCTGGGCAACAAGATTCGACGACGCGAGGGCTGAGGGATGCGCCGGGGGAGCGGGTCACCCGGTCGTTCTTCGACCGCCCCGTCCTCGAGGTCGCGCCCGAGCTGCTCGGCTGCCACGTCACGCACGCCGGCGTCACGCTGCGCCTCACCGAGGTGGAGGCGTATGACGGGCAGCGAGACCCCGGGTCACACGCCTTCCGCGGCCGCACCCCACGCACCCGGGTGATGTTCGGCCCGCCGGGCGGGCTGTACGTCTACTTCAGCTACGGCATGCACTACTGCTGCAACCTGGTCTGCGGCGAGG
This sequence comes from uncultured Ornithinicoccus sp., assembly GCA_964425155.1. GTDB lineage: Bacteria > Actinomycetota > Actinomycetes > Actinomycetales > Dermatophilaceae > Segeticoccus. The sequence goes on from CAYRLV010000312.1 coordinate 2,108, forward strand.
ACGGTCGGGCCAGCGCGGTGCTGCTGCGCGCCGGGGAGGTCGTGGCGGGACACGACCTGGCTCGACGGCGACGGGGCAACCCGCCGGAGCGCAACCTGGCCCGCGGACCCGCCTGTCTGACCCAGGCCCTGGCGATCGGGAGGCCGGACAACGGCCTCGACGTCGCCGCGCCCGACAGTCCACTCCGGGTCTACCGACCGGCGCCCGAGGGGCGCCCGCTCGCCAGGATCGCGACGGGACCACGGGTGGGGGTGAGCGGCGCGGGTGGTGACGGCACGGCATACCCATGGCGGTTCTGGCTGGACGGCGACCCCACCGTCTCGGCCTACCGTCCGGGCACGAAGCGCAAACCGCGTCGCGGGACGCGGACGCGGTAGGGCAGGCTGGTCCCCGACCGAACTCAGGACGGAAGGGACGACGGACCGTGGACGAGATCCTCGACGAGTTGCAGTGGCGGGGCCTGGTGGCGCAGTCCACCGACCTCGACGCGTTGCGTGCTGCTCTGCGCGAGGGACCCATCACGGTGTATTGCGGGTTCGACCCCACGGCGCCCTCGCTGCACTTCGGCAACCTGGTGCAGCTGATCGTGCTGCGCCACCTGCAGCGCGCCGGACACCGCGTCATCTGCCTGGTCGGGGGATCGACCGGCCTGATCGGCGACCCCAAGCCGACCTCCGAGCGGGTGCTGAAGACGAAGGAGCAGACCGCGGCCAACGTGGACCGGATCAAGGCGCTGGTGCGGCCCTTCCTGGACTTCGAGGGGGAGGGGGCCGCGCTTCTCGTCGACAACCTCGAGTGGACCGCGCCCCTGTCGGCGCTGGACTTCCTGCGCGACGTCGGCAAGCACTTCCGGGTCAACCAGATGATCCGCAAGGACGCAGTCGCCGCGCGGCTGGAGAGCCGGGACGGTATCTCCTACACCGAGTTCAGCTACCAGATCCTGCAGGCGCTGGACTACCTCGAGCTGTTCCGCACGCACGGGTGCACGTTGCAGACCGGGGGGAGCGACCAGTGGGGCAACATCACCGCCGGCGTCGACCTGGTCCACCGCGCCGAGGGCGCCACCGTGCACGCCCTGTCCACGCCGCTGCTGACCGACGCGGCAGGGACGAAGTTCGGCAAGAGCGAGGGCAACGCGATCTGGCTGTCCGCGGACATGACCAGTCCCTACGCGTTCTACCAGTACTTCGTCAACGTCGAGGACGCCTCGGTGGTGCAGCTGCTCAAGGTGTTCACCGACCGCGACAGGGGCGAGATCGCCGAGCTGGAGAAGGCGGTGGCCGAGGAACCCTTCCGACGGCTCGCGCAGAAGGCCCTGGCGGCCGACGTCACCACACTGGTCCACGGCACCGAGGCGACCGCGGCGGTGCAGGCCGCCAGCGCCGCGCTCTTCGGCAAGGGTGACCCGAGGGCGCTGGATGCCCAGACCCTGGCCGACGCGACTGCGGAGCTGCCCGGGGGCGAGGTGGCGGTCGGGAGCAGCGTGGTCGAGGCCCTGGTGGCCACGGGTCTGTCCGAGAGCCGCAACGCCGCGCGCCGCGTCCTGGCCGACGGCGGCGCGTCGGTCAACAACGTCAAGGTGTCCGACCCCGACCAGGAGCTGGGCGAGGAGGACTTCCTGCACGGCTCGGTCGCCCTGCTGCGGCGCGGACGCAAGTCGCTGGCCGCGGCGAGAAAGGCTCGCTGACCTGCGGATTTGTGTTTCGTCGAGTCGTCCCTCTAGAGTCTCTCCCGTCAGCCCGGCAGGGAGGAACGGACACCACGGCGTGGCCGGTCCCAGCGGGCGAGTAGGACCGACATCCCACCCGAACAGACCGGATCTCCGGTGCTGCGACGATGCCTCCGAGAGGGGGTTCGAGCAGCGGAAACGACCTGCTAGAGTGGGAGACCGCCACGGCGAAAGCGCCGAATCGAGGCCGCACCGCGAGGAGCGGCCCAGGATTTGACGCCCCTGAGCCTGGCAGAGTAAGTTGGAACAGTTGCCCCGGATCGCGGTCGGAAGACCGAGAACGGTGCGCGTCCGAACCTTGAGAACTCAACAGCGTGCCAAAAATCGATGCCAAACAACCTCGTCTCGAGGTCGGCGAACGAGTGCCCGTCGGGTGCCCGTGAGACGTCCTCGAACGAAAATCCTTTGGTGAGAAAGATCGAGTCAGCAACGACTCGTTCTGCTCAGCCAGAACATCGACCCTTCGGGGTTTAAGTTTCCACGGCTTTGCCGTGGAGCTGAACATCAACGGAGAGTTTGATCCTGGCTCAGGACGAACGCTGGCGGCGTGCTTAACACATGCAAGTCGAACGGTGACCTCGGAGCTTGCTCCGGGCGATCAGTGGCGAACGGGTGAGTAACACGTGAGTAACCTACCCCCGACTCTGGGATAACTTCGGGAAATCGGAGCTAATACCGGATACGACCCGGGCGGGCATCCGCACCGGGTGGAAAGATTTATCGGTCAGGGATGGACTCGCGGCCTATCAGCTAGTTGGTGAGGTAACGGCCCACCAAGGCGACGACGGGTAGCCGGCCTGAGAGGGCGACCGGCCACACTGGGACTGAGACACGGCCCAGACTCCTACGGGAGGCAGCAGTGGGGAATATTGCACAATGGGCGCAAGCCTGATGCAGCGACGCCGCGTGAGGGATGACGGCCTTCGGGTTGTAAACCTCTTTCAGCTCTGACGAAGCTTTTGTGACGGTAGGAGCAGAAGAAGCACCGGCTAA
>CAYRLV010000313.1:0-4817 GCA_964425155.1 uncultured Ornithinicoccus sp.
TCATGCTCCGACCTCCTCAGGGCTCAGGCTCCCGGCGTGCAACTTGAGCAGCGACTGCCCGAGCATGGCCGCGCGGTAGCGGGCGCTGGCCCGGTGGTCGTCCATCGGCGTGCCTTCGGCCGCCATCACCTGCGCCGCGTCGCGCACGGTGGCTTCGGTCCAGGGCCGACCGACGAGTGCGGCCTCGGTGTCAGCGGCCCGGATCGGCGTGGCGGCCACACCGCCCAGCCCGATCCTGGCGCGTGCCACGACCCCGTCGTCCACCTCGAGCGCGAAGCCGACCGCGACGCTCGAGATGTCGTCGAAGCGCCGCTTGGCGATCTTGTGGAACGCCGTGATCGGGGCCAGGGGCAACGGGATCCGGACCGCCCGGATCAGCTCGTCCGGGCGCCGGACGCTGGTGCGGTAGCCGGTGAAGTAGTCGGCGAGCGGCACCTCGCGCTCCCCGTCGCGGGACGCGAGCACGAGCGCGGCGTCCAGCGCGAGCAGCACCGGCGGGGTGTCGCCGATCGGGCTGCTGGTGCCGAGGTTGCCGCCCAGCGTGGCGCCGTTGCGGATCAGCCGGGAGGCGAACTGCGGGAACATCTCGTCCAGCAGCGGGATCCGACCGGCCAGCCGGCGCTCGATCTCGGAGAGGGTGAGCGCGGCCCCCAACTCGATCGCGTCGTCGCCGACCTCGAAGGTGCGCAACTCGTCCAGCCGGTCCACGGCCACGACCAGCGGGCTGCGAGTGCCCCGGATGTTGACGTCGACCCCCCAGTCGGTCGCCCCGGCCACCAGGGTCGCTTCGGGCCGTTCGGCCACGAGCTCGAGCGTCTCGGAAAGGTCTGTGGGGCGGACGAACTCGCCGTCCGGGCCGACGAACCTGCCCGGCCGCGCCGCCGGTGCCGGCTGCTCGCGCCGCAGCGCGAGGGGGTCGTCGCGCTCCGGTGCGCCCACGGCATACGCGGCGTCGCGGATCGGGCGGTAGCCGGTGCACCGGCACAGGTTGCCCGACAGGGCGTGCAGGTCGAAGCCGTTGGGTCCGTGCTCACCGTCGACGCCGCCGTTGCTGGAGCCCTCGGTCGCGGGCGCGCGGCCGGGCCGGTAGTACTCCGCCGCCATGCTGCAGATGAAGCCGGGCGTGCAGTAGCCGCACTGGGATCCACCGCGCACGGCCATCTCCTGCTGCACGGGGTGGAGCCGGCCGTCGCAGGCCAGCCCCTCGGAGGTGACGACCTCCTGGCCGTCGAGCGTCGCGGCGGGCACCAGGCACGCGTTGACCGCGGTCCAGGTGGTCTGCCCAGCGTCGTCCGGGCGGGCGACCAGCACCGAGCAGGCACCGCACTCGCCTTCGGCGCACCCCTCCTTGCAGCCGGTCAGACCGTGGTCGCGCAGCCAGTCGAGCGCGGTGGTGTGCGCGGTGGCCCGGTCGAGGGAGGTGATCCGTCCGTTGACGGTCGCCTGCCGAGGTTCCATGGTCGAGCTCCTGTCGCCGCCCTGGTCTCCATCATCCGCTCTGCGGGGGCGTCCTGTCACAGGCGTTCCGCAGAGGCACGGTTGTTTGGGGTGGCGAACCGTCCTGTTGGTTATCCATGCCGAACAGCAGGGCGGTCGGTGTGTCGACTGTAGCGGTCGGCGTTCGCCGGGTCCAGAGTTTTCGGAAATCTGTTTTCGTATGGTGGAGCCAGCCTGATGCTCAGGCCAGCAGTCCCGCTCGGGCCAGCAACGTCCGGCTCGCCGTCGCGGCGTCCCGGGCCAGGCCGTCCTCGTCCACCGTGACCAACCGGTCCCGCTCGACCACCGGCCGCCCGCCGACCAGGAGCAGGTCCAGCGGCGGCGGGCTGCCCAGCACCAGACCGGCCACCGGGTCGACGACGTCGACGTGCGGCAGCGTGTCCACCCGCCACAGCGCGAGGTCGGCCAGCTTGCCCGGCTCGAGGGATCCGATCCGGTCGTCCCAGCCCAGCGCGCGGGCGCCGCCGATCGTGCCCATCTCCAGGGCGTCCCGCACGCCGAGCGCCTGCGGCCCACCGCGGGCACGGGCGAACAGCAGCGCGTGCCGGACCTCCTCGAGCAGGCTGGACGCCTCGTTGGAGGCGGACCCGTCCACGCCGAGCCCGACCGGCACCCCGGCGTCGCGCAGGTCGCGGCTGCGGCAGATGCCCGCCCCGAGGCGGGCGTTGGACGACGGGCAGTGGGCGACCCCGGTCCCGCTCGACCCCAGGGTGTCGATCGCCGCGTCGTCGAGGTGTATGCCGTGTGCCAGCCAGACGTCGTCACCCACCCAGCCGAGCGACTCGACGTAGTCGACCGGGGTGCAGCCGAATCGCTCGCGACAGAAGTCCTGTTCGTCCAACGTCTCGGCGAGGTGGGTGTGCAGCCGCACGCCCTTGTCCCGGGCCAGGGCGGCGGACTCCCGGAGCAGGTCGTCGGTGACCGAGAACGGCGAGCAGGGCGCGAGTCCGACCCGCAGCGCCGAGTCGGGTGACGGGTCGTGGTAGCGGTCCACGGCCTCGGCGCTGGCGGCGAGGATCCGGTCGAGGTCCTCGACCACATGGTCCGGCGGCAGCCCCCCGTCGCGCTGCCCGAGGTCCATCGAGCCACGCGTGGGCAGGAACCGCAGGCCGACCGTCGCGGCCGCGTCGATCTCCGCGGCCAGCAGGTCGCCGCCGGCCTCGGGGAAGACGTAGTGGTGGTCCATCGAGGTGGTGCACCCGGTGCGGGCCAGCCAACCGAGTCCGGCCGTTGTGGACGCCCGGACGACCTCCTCGTCGAGTCCGGCCCAGACCGGGTAGAGCGCGGTGAGCCAGCCGAAGAGCGTCTCGTCCACGGCGAGCCCGCGGGTCACCCACTGGTAGAGGTGGTGGTGGCTGTTGACCAGTCCGGGCGTGAGGACGCACCCACGGGCATCGATGACCCGCGCTCCGGCGCGCGACTGCGGCGTCGCCGGGCCGTCGCCGACCTCGACGATGCGCGTGCCCTCGACCACCACGTGCCCGGCCGCGAACTCCGACCGGGCACGGTCCATGGTCACGACGGTGGCACCGTCGAGGACGGTGCGGTCCGCCGAGGTCACGTCGCTCACGTCAGTCGCGCTCGAGGTGGCGCTGGCGGGCACTGTGGATCGGGTTCGCCCCGGCCACCAGGTCGTCGAAGCGGAACCCGGCGATCTTGGCCATCTCGATCAACGCCGCCGCGTGCTCCTGGGTCGCCGAGTTCTCCAGCCGTCGCCAGCCCTTGCGCAGCACGTCCTCCACCGACAGGTCGTCGCGGATGCACTCGACGAGCGGGAAGCCGAAGCGTTCGCGGTAGGCCTCCGTGAGGGCAGCGAGTTCCTGGTGCTCCCGGTCGGCCAGCCGGTCCAGCCCCAGCGACGACTGGTCGCGCAGGGACCCGGGGTCGTCGGCCACGCCGGCCGCGCCGAGGTCCGGGTAGGAGTCGATGAGCTGCCGCTGGTCCTCGTCGCCCGCCGAGAACAGCGCCTCCTGGAAGGACCGGCGCAGGTCCTGGGTGTCCTCGAACGGGCGCTGGTCGTAGGCGCGTTCGACCGGCCAGGACGGCCCCTGGAACAGGCCACCGAAGGTCCGCACGAACTCCTCGCGGTCCATCGCGTTCACCTGGTCGAGCCGGATCAGCTCGCCCGGGCGACCGGCGATGGCCGGCCCGAAGTCCTTGCCGATGTGGTGGAAGACGAGGTTCAGCACGATCGCGGTGATGCTGCCGAGCGTGATGCCGCTGCCGAAGAGGATCTCGGCCCACTCGGGCACCGCCTTGGACACGTCCGGCTGCACCGTGACGAACACGGCCAGGCCGAGGCTGGTGGCGACGATGACCACGTTGCGATGGTCGTGGAAGTCGACGCGCGAGAGCGTCTGGATACCGACCACGGCGACGGTCGCGAACATGGCGAGCGCCGCACCACCGAGCACCGGGTGCGGGATCCCGGCGACGAGCGCACCTGCCTTGGGGAGCACCCCGAGGACGATCATGATGACGCCCGCTGCAGCCACGACATACCGGCTCTTGATCCGGGTGAGTCGCACCAACCCGACGTTCTCCGCGAAACAGGTGTAGGGGAAGGAGTTGAGGACGCCGCCGATGGTCGTGGCGAGGCCGTCGGCGCGCAGAGCCCGGGCGATGTCGTCCCGGGTGATGCGCTTCTCGACGATCTCGCCCGTCGCGAACACGTCGCCCGTCGTCTCGACCGCGGTGATGAGCATGACCACGATCATCGAGATGATGGCGGCGACGGAGAACTTCGGCCAGCCGAAGTAGAACGGGTGCGTGACGCCCAGCCAGCTCGAGCTGCCCACGTCGGCGAAGGTGGCGTCGCCGAGCAGCCAGGCCACGAAAGTGCCGGCGACCAGGCCGACGAGGACGGCGACGGTGGCCATGAATCCCTTGAAAACGCGCTGGATCAGCACGATGAGCAGCAACGTGCCGACGGCGTAGGCCAGGTTGCGGAGGTTCTCGGGGTGCGGGTCGGCGGCGCCCCCGACGGCGTCCATGGCCGCCACGGGCAGCAGCGCGATGCCGATGATGGTGATGACCGAACCGGTGACGACCGGGGGGAAGTACTTGATCAGCCGGCTGATGTAGGGCGCGATGAAGAAGGTGAACAGCCCGGCGATGATGACGGCACCGTAGATCACCAGCAGACCGTCGGTGCCGCCGCCGGCCGCGGTGCCGATCGCGATCATCGGCGACACCGCGGTGAAGGTGACACCCTGCAGGAGCGGCAGCCGCACGCCGATCTTCCAGAAGCCGACCGACTGGATGATCGAGGCGATGCCGCAGGTGAACAGGTCGGCGTTGATCAGGTGGATCAGCTGCGG
>CAYRLV010000314.1:0-4806 GCA_964425155.1 uncultured Ornithinicoccus sp.
ACTTCAGCGATTTCTTCGAAAGCCTGTTCGGCCAGGCCGCCGCGGCGCGCGCCGGTGCGGGGCATGCGCGCTCGCAGCGCGGCAGCGACCTCAACGCGCATATCGACGTGGACCTCGCCACCGCCTATACAGGCGGCAAGACCCGGGTCGGTCTCAACGATGGCCAGGGCGGCGAGAAGGTGCTCGAGGTGAAGATCCCGGCCGGCATCCTGCCAGGCCAGGTGATCCGTCTTGGCGGCCAGGGCCATCCCGGCATTGGTGGTGCCGGCGCCGGTGACCTGCTGCTGGAAATCGGTATCCGTCCGGACCCGCGGTTTCGGCTCGACGAACGCCATGTCCTGTCCACACTGGCGATCACCCCCTGGGATGCCGCCCTGGGAGCGACCGTGGATGTGCCCACCCTGGGCGGCACCGTGCAGCTCCGGGTGCCGCCGGGTTCGCAGTCCGGGCGCAAGCTGCGTCTGAAGGGCCGTGGCCTGCCGGGGAAGGTGCCGGGCGACCAATTGGTGACGCTGGAAATTCACACGCCACCGGCCGACAACGACGAGGCCAGGGCCGCCTACGACGCGTTCAAGGGTGCTTTCGCGTCGTTCCACCCCGACGCGGATTGAACCTGCTCGGACACACGTCGTTCGGGGTCGCCGATGGTGCGCGGTGAGGCGCGTATTTGGTAAGCTTGGCGCCCCCGACGACCCGCGCCCGGGTGGCGGAACTGGTAGACGCAGCGGACTTAAAATCCGCAGGCCGAGAGGTCGTGCGGGTTCGATTCCCGCCCCGGGCACCATCATCGCGGTGTCGTGGATGTCTCTTTTTCAAGAAGTGCGGGGTGGTTTGAGGCAGTGGTGACGAGCCGTCCTTGAGCTGGGCCCACAAAAAACGCCGCCGGTTACCGGCGGCGTTTTTTGTGGGCGAACCCGCGCGCGTCAGCCGGCGTGGTCCGTCTTGCCATGATCAGCTGAAGCGGTACGTCCGGTCTCCGACAGCAGATCGCCCTGGGTCGGCCGCGGCTTGGGTGCCGGGCGTGTTCCGGCATCGGTCGGGGCCGGTGCGGGGGGCGGCGTCGGGGCGGGGGCCTTGGGCGCCGGTTCGGATGCGGGTTTGGTGGCCGGCTTGCTGCTCTTCGCGCCATCGTTTGCCGGTGCCGGTGCCGGATGACTGGCCGGTACCTTGTTGGCCGCCGGGGCGGGTTTGGCGACTGTCGCATCAGCCGATGCCGGAGTACGGACAGGCTTGCTGGCCGGCGCCTCGGGAGACGGCGCCCGGGAAGGGGGCGATTCGGCCTCCGTGGCCGCTGGACTGGCCGGCTTGTCGGCGGCCGGTCGGGTGGCCGGCGGTACCGGGCGTGGCACGGGTTTCGGCGCCGGCGCGGGGGCCGGAGCGGGCTGCGCGGCCGGCTTGCGATCCTTGGCGGACGGTTCCGACGTGTCAGACGGTGTCTTCGCCGCCGGCTTGTCGGCCGGGCGGGTGTCCTTGGGAGCGTCGGAAGACGCCTTTTCCGGCGCGGGTCGGGGTGCCGCGGCGGGCTCGGCCTTGGTGGCCGGGCCGGGCTGCTTGCCCGCGTCGCCCTGGCTCCGGGCCTTTGTCGCCGGCTTGCTGGACGTCACGGTGTCGTTGTTGCCGCCTGGTGTCGCCGGCGCATTGCCGGATGCCGGTGCGTTGCCGTTGTCCTGCGTTGTGTTGCCATTGCTCTCGGTGTTCTGCGGACGACGACGGCGGCGGCCGCCTCGGCGGCCGCGGCGGCGGCGCTGGCCGTTCTCGCTGCCGGGCTTGGCGTCATCGGTCTGATTGCCGCGGCCTTGGTTGCCACCGGCGGCAGGGGCGGTCGGCCGGGTGTCGGTGGTGTGGTCGCTTGCCTTGCTGTCGCTGGCCGCAACCTTGCCGGCCGGCGCAGGGGCCGGTGTCGGACGCGATGCTTCGACCGGCTTGTCCCGGTTTGGCGTGGTGTTGCCGGGTTCGTTGCGGCGACCGCCTGCCGCGTTCCGGGAGGCGTTGTCGCCGCCACTCTTGCGGCCACGTCCGCTGCCGCGTTCGGAGCGGTTGGAACGGCCGGTGCTGTCGCCCTGACTTTGGCCGGCGGCGCTGCGCCGTGGTCGGCCTGCGGGCTTGCTGTTGTTGCCGGCCTCGTTCTTGTTGCTGCCGGTGTCGGCACGTCGATCGCCACTGCTGCGCCGCGATGAACGGCCGCCGTCGCTGCCGGCGCGCGATGGGTTGCTGGATTTGCGCGTGCCGCTGCGGGTGTCACGGCGATTGTCGCGGCGATTGTCGCGGCGCGCCGCGGTGCGGCGGCTGCTTTCTTCGGTCTTGGCTTCCGGCGTGGTGCCGTCGTCGGGCGTGCCACCGCCGAACCAGCCGAACAGGCGCGACAGGATGCCGCCACCACCGGCGGCCGCGGCCGGCACGGCAGCGGGTGCCGGGGCAGTCGGCGCCGGGGCCGGCTCGCGCACGGGCGCGGGCGTGGCCGGCAGGATCCGGTTGACCGCCGGTTCCTCACCGCTGCCCATGTCCTGACCCATCTTGCGTACCGGCGGCTCGATGACCTCGGTGAGGCGCTGATAGCTGGGCTTGGCGTGTTCACCCATGTCCGCCTCGCGGATACGGGTGATTTCAAGATGCGGCGTTTCCAGTCGGTCGTCGGCCACCACCACCACGTGGACCTTGTGGCGCAGTTCGATCTCGACCACGCTGGCACGCTTTTCGTTGAGCAGGAAGTTGGCCACGCTGACCGGAGCCTGCACCAGCACCTGGCCGGTGGAGTCCTTCATGGCGTGCTCTTCGATCAGGCGAAGGGTGGACAGCGACAGCGACTCGACGCTGCGAATGAAGCCGTGGCCCTCGCAGCGCGGGCACAGGATCTGCGTGGCTTCGCCCAGGCTGGGGCGCAGGCGCTGACGCGACATCTCCAGCAGGCCGAAGCGCGAGATGCGGCCCACCTGAACGCGTGCGCGATCGGCCTTGAGCGCTTCCTTGAGTTTGTCTTCCACCTCGCGCTGGTGCTTGGGGCTGTCCATGTCGATGAAGTCGATCACGACCAGGCCGCCGACGTCGCGGATGCGCGCCTGGCGCGCGATTTCCACCGCCGCTTCACAGTTGGTGTGGAAGGCGGTTTCCTCGATGTCGGAGCCTTTGGTGGCCTTGGCCGAGTTGATGTCGATCGAGGTCAGGGCCTCGGTCGGGTCGATCACGATGGAGCCGCCGGAAGGCAGGCGCACGGTGCGTGCGAAAGCATTCTCGATGGCGGTCTCGATCTGGTAGCGCGAGAACAGTGGGATGTCGTCCTGGTACAGCTTCAGCTTGCGCAGGGACGTGGGCATGACCTGCTGCATGAACTCGTACGCGTCCTTGTACATGTCCTCCTCGTCGATGAGGATCTCGCCGATGTCGCCGCGCAGGTAGTCGCGCAGCGCGCGGATGAACAGGCGCGATTCCTGGTAGATGAGGAACGGGCCCTTCTTGTTCTCGGCGGCGGAGGAAATGGCTTTCCACAGTTGCAGCAGGTAGTCCAGATCCCACTGCAGTTCCTCGGCGTCGCGGCCGGTACCGGCAGTGCGTACGATCAGGCCCATGCCGTCGGGCACGCTGACGTGTTCCAGGGCTTCCTTCAGGGCGCGGCGGTCTTCACCCTCGATGCGGCGCGAGACGCCGCCGGCACGCGGGCTGTTGGGCATCAGCACCATGTAGCGGCCGGCCAGGGAGATGTAGGTGGTGAGGGCGGCGCCCTTGTTGCCGCGCTCTTCCTTTTCGACCTGGACGATGAGTTCCTGGCCTTCCTTCAAAAGCTCGCGGATGCCGGCCTTGTGATGGTCCACACCGGGCGTGAAGTACTCGTGGGCGACTTCCTTGAGCGGCAGAAAACCGTGGCGCTCGGCGCCATAGTCGATGAAGCAGGCTTCCAGCGAGGGCTCCACGCGTGTGATGCGGCCCTTGTAGATGTTGGATTTTTTCTGTTCGCGGGAAGGGATCTCGATATCGAGGTCGTAGAGTGTCTGGCCATCGACGATGGCCACACGCAACTCTTCGCGCTGAGTTGCGTTGATCAACATGCGTTTCATTGTTTGTGTTGTCCTCGGCTGCGCCGTGATGGCATGCGTGGCGGCGCCGGGGGGGCGGCCAGGCCAGGCATGGGCATTGCGGCAGCGGCAATGGGCCGGAGTTGGATTGCGGCTCCGGTGCGTCTTGTTCAGTTGCGCGGTCGTGGGCTGGCTTGCGTTCGGGGATGGGTCGGGATCGGCATGCGGTCGCTGCATGCTCGGCTGACAAGCCAGGCCGCTGCGGAAAACAGCGGACAAGAGTCAACCCGAACCGTTACGATGAAGAAGGTGTTGGCAACCGGTGCCGTGCAGGCCACGGGCGCCACCCTTGCCGACGTGACGGCTGGGTTCCATACCCGGTCGTACGTTGCAAGCCGGACGGCCTTGCGCAGGCAGAGTATACCTTTCGCACACGGATTTATTCAATGCAATCGGCCACTTCGAGCAACCCGTTCAGCCAGGTTCAACAATTGCGCGTCGGACCCGAACGGGACGGCCAGCGGGTCGACAATTGCCTGTCCGCACTGCTCAAGGGCGTGCCGCGCAGCCTGGTGTACCGGTTGCTGCGCACCGGGCAGGTGCGCATCAACGGTAAACGCGCCAAACCCGATACCCGCCTGGCGGAGGGGGACCTGCTGCGTATTCCGCCGGTGCGTACCTCCTCGCGTGAGCCGGAGGCGGCACCGGCGGGGCAGGCCGAGGCCCTGAACCGGCAGGTGATTTTCGAGGACAAGCACTTTCTGGTCCTGGACAAGCCGTCGGGCGTGGCCAGCCATGG
>CAYRLV010000315.1:0-4777 GCA_964425155.1 uncultured Ornithinicoccus sp.
GCTTCGTCGCGGCCACCTGGCTGCGCGGCGTGCGCGTCGTCCAGGTGCCGACCACGCTGCTCGGCATGGTCGACGCGGCGGTCGGCGGCAAGACCGGCATCAACACCGCGGAGGGCAAGAACCTCGTCGGTGCCTTCCACCCGCCGTCCGGGGTGCTCGCCGACCTCGCCGCCCTGGAGACCCTGCCGCAGCACGACCTGGTCGCCGGGCTGGCCGAGGTGGTCAAGTGCGGTTTCATCGACGACCCCGAGATCCTGGCGCTGGTGGAGGCCGACCCCGAGGCCGCGGCGACCGACGGTCCGGTGCTGCGCGAGCTGGTCGAGCGGGCCGTGGCGGTCAAGGCCCGCGTCGTGGCGGCCGACCTCACCGAGTCCTCGTTGCGCGAGATCCTCAACTACGGGCACACCTTCGGGCACGCGATCGAGCGGGCCGAGCGCTACCAGTGGCGGCACGGCGCGGCGGTGAGCGTGGGCATGGTCTACGCCGCCGAGCTGGCCCGGCTGGCCGGGAAGCTGGACGACGCCGCGGTCGACCGGCACCGCGCCGTGCTCACCTCGCTCGGGCTGCCGGTCACCTACCGCGGCGACCGGTGGCCCCAGCTGCTGGACGCGATGAAGCGCGACAAGAAGAGCCGCGGGTCGATGCTGCGGTTCGTCGTGCTGGCCGGCATCGGCCGTCCGGTCCGCCTCGAGGGGCCGGACCCGGCGCTGCTGCAGGCCGCCTACGCCGCGGTCTCCGAGTGACCGACCGCGTGAGCAGCGCCGGGCAGCGGCGCGAGAGCGGTGCGTGGGCGGCGCGAAGGCGGTGCGGGGGCGGCGGTGAGCGTTGGGCAACTCGCGCTGGCGTTACTCGGGTGAGCACGCGCCATACCGGCGTGTCGTGCGGCGTGTCGCGGAGTAACGCCAGCGTGACGCGACCTCGGGGCGGGCGGCTCGCGTGGGGTGACCGCGCTCAGCCGGTGGCGGTGGCGGAGGCCGCGACGCCGACCTCGTCCGGGTGGGCCCGCGACAGCAGCTCGTAGAGCGCATCCCGGTCGGCCTCGGCCGGCACCCCCCAACCGGGCTCGTAGCCGTAGACCTCGCGCAGCGACTGGCCCGCGCGGGTGCGGTCGAGCAGGTCGATGTCGTCGGCGGTGACCAGTCCGGGGTGGTAGACACCGCAGGCCTCGGACACCTTGACCAGGTCGCGGCGCAGCGTGCGCAGGTAGTTGGCCAGACGCACCGACTTCAGTGTCGGGTCGAGGCCGCGGGTGAGCCACGGGTCCTGCGTCGCGATCCCGGTCGGGCAGCGGTCGGTGTGGCAGCGCTGCGACTGGATGCAGCCGATCGACAGCATCGCCTCACGAGCCACGTTGACCATGTCGCAGCCGAGCGCGAACGCGACCATCGCGTTGTCCGGCACCCCGAGTTTGCCCGACCCGATGAAGGTGACCTGGTCGGTGAGCCCGGCGCGGGCGAACAGCGAGTACACCCGGGCGAACCCGAGCCGGAAGGGCAGGGCGACCGAGTCGCTGAAGATCAGCGGTGCCGCGCCGGTGCCGCCCTCGCCGCCGTCGACGGTGATGAAGTCGACGCCACGGTCGGTGGTGGACATCTGGTGCACCAGGTCGTTCCAGAACTTCGAGGCGCCGACGGCCGACTTGATGCCCACCGGCAGCCCGGTCTCGGTGGCGATCAGCTCCACCCAGTCGAGCATGCTGTCGACGTCGCTGAACTCGGCGTGCCGAGAAGGGCTGACGCAGGTCTGGCCCTCGGGGATGCCGCGGGCCTCCGCGATCGCCTCGGTGACCTTGACCCCCGGCAGCACCCCGCCGAGGCCCGGCTTGGCGCCCTGGCTCAACTTGATCTCGATCGCGCGGACCGGGGCGCTGTCGACCAGGTCCTTGAGCCGGGCGAGGTCGAACCGGCCCTGTTCGTCCCGGCAGCCGAAGTAGGCGGTGCCGATCTGCAGGATGAGGTCGCCACCGTTGCGGTGGAAGCGGGACAGTCCGCCCTCGCCGGTGTTGTGCATCGCGCCGGCCATCGCGACGCCCCGGTTGATCGCCTCGATCGCCGGAGCCGACAGCGACCCGTAGCTCATCGCGGACACGTTGACCACGGAGTCCGGCCGGAAGGCCTGGGCCCGGCCGCGCGCGGCCCCCATGACCTTCGCCGACGGCACCCACACCTGCTCGCCCGCGTGCATCCCCTGCGGAGGGACCACCGCCGAGAAGGTGCGTTGCTTGATGATCGGGTAACCGGCGAGGTTCTCCATGTCGTTGTCGGTGCCGAAGCCGAAGTAGTTGTTCTCGAGCTTGCTCGAGGCGTAGACCCAGCGGCGTTGGTCGCGGCTGAACGGCCGCTCCTGGTCGTTGGAGGTCACGATGTACTGCCGCAGCTCGGGACCGATCGCCTCGAGCAGGTAGCGGAAGTGCCCGATCACCGGGAAGTTGCGCAGCAGGGCGTGCCGCTTCTGCGCGAGGTCGTAGGCGGCGAGCCCCGCCGTGGCGAGGACCGGGAGGGCACTGACACTGGCTCGAGTCCACTTCATGGACGGCAGTCTGCCCACCTCGGGACCCGAGTGCACGCACCCTGCGCCCCGCGGCGTGCGGCGGCCTAGACTCTCGGCCATGGTCGCTCACCGGGTGCTCGTGCTCAGCGGCCCCAATCTGGGCCGGCTGGGCAGCCGCCAGCCGGAGATCTACGGCACCCAGACGCTCCACGACGTGGGCGCGGCGGTGACGGAGCAGGCGGAAGCCCTCGGGCTGGACGTCGAGCTGCGGCAGACCGACGACGAGGCGGAACTGATCGGCTGGCTGCACGAGGCGGTCGATGCCGGTGCCGACGTCGTGCTCAACCCCGCCGCCTTCACGCACTACTCGTATGCGGTGCGCGACGCCTGCGCGCTGGTCACCTCGTCCGGGGGTCGGCTGATCGAGGTCCACTTGTCGAATCCCGCGTCACGGGAGGCCTTCCGGCACACGTCCGTGGTCAGTGGCGTGGCCACCGGCACGATCGCGGGGTTCGGCCCGGACTCCTACCTGCTGGCGCTGCAGGCCCTCGCCCTGCGCGGACACCCGGACACGTGACCGACACCGGGCGCGGCCCGTCTCCCGCGGGCGACCCCGTGCCGGAGCTGTCGGCCTGCGTGGCGCATCTCGGCGGGCTGCCCGACCTCGGTGACCCGCCGGACACCGACTGGTGGCCGGGGCCGATGCCGGCGCACGAGGTGTCCGTGCGGTCGGTCCAGGTGGCGGCCGCCGCAGCCCGGCTGCTGTCCACCGTGCGGGGCCGGCCGGTCGACGTCGAGGCCGACCCACTCGCCACCGTGCACGCGTTCCGGTCCCAGACCTCGCTGCGGGTGGAGGGCCGCGCGCCGGTCGGGTTCGCGCCGTTGTCCGGCTATTTCGCGACCAGGGACGGTTGGATCCGGCTGCACGGCAACTATCCCCACCACCGCGCCGCCATCGCCCGGGTGACCGGCACGCAGGACCGCGACGCGCTGATCGAGGTGCTCGCCCGCCATACGGCACTCGAGCTCGAGCCGGCGGTGCGGGAGGCCGGTGGCCTCGCCGCGGCGCTGCGTACCCCGGCGCAGTGGCGTGCGCACCCGCAGGGCGCAGCCGTGGCCGCCGAGCCGCTCGTCGGGGTGACCGCCGACGGGGGTGTGGCGCCGGTGCCGCAGTCGACCGGGCTCCCGATGGAGGGGTTGCGCGTCCTCGACCTCACCCGAGTCGTCGCCGGACCCATCGGCACGCGGCTGCTCGGCGCCCTGGGAGCGGATGTGCTCCGGCTCGACCCACCGGCCCTGCCCGAGCTGCTCGACCAGCACCTCGACACCGGGTTCGCCAAACGCACCGGCACCGCCGACCTCACCGACCCGGACACCCGCCGCCGGGTGGAGGAGCTGCTCGCCGGGGCGGACGTGCTGGTCTCGGGGTACCGGCCGGGCGCGCTGGCTCGTTTCGGGCTGGACGCCGCGGCGGTGGGGGAACGGCACCCGCACCTGGCGCGGGTCGAGTTCTGCGCGTGGGGGTTCACCGGTCCCTGGGCCGCCGAGCGCGGCTTCGACAGCATCGTCCAGTCGGCCGTGGGGATCGGGCACGCCTACGGCGCGGAGGGGGACGACGGCGTGTGGCGCCCCGGGGCCCTTCCCGCCCAGGCGCTCGACCACGCGACCGGACACCTGGTCGCGGCGGCCGCGATGGCCCTGCTGGCGCGCCGGCACGAGCGCGGGTCCGGCCTGGCCCGCCTGTCGCTGGCTCGCACGGCGCACTGGCTCACCACGGCTGCGGCGTCGCGCGGGAATCCGGCCGACGTCGCGGTGCCCGAGCCGACCCGCCGCGAGGTGGAGTCCCCGCACGGCCGGCTCGCCCACGTGCCTCTCGCGCTGCGTGTCGACGGGGCACCGCTCGACGCGATGACGCCCCCGAACCGTTACGCCGACGCGGAGCTGTCCTGGCGCCCGCGGCGATGACGGATTCCGTCGATGGGCGCCCCGGCCGGTAGACTGTCCGGCGATCCCCTGGCAGGCCTCCGGGGCACCGCCGTGCGCAGAAGCGCGCTCGGGCCCCGCACAGACGAAAGTGACTCAGCTCTTGGCGACGACGAACGACCTCAAGAACGGCATGGTGCTCAACCTCGACAACCAGCTCTGGTCGGTGGTCGAGTTCCAGCACGTCAAGCCCGGCAAGGGCCCGGCCTTCGTGCGCACCAAGCTCAAGGCGGTGCTGTCGGGCAAGACGGTCGACAAGACCTTCAACGCCGGCACCAAGGTCGAGACCGCCAACGTCGACAAG
>CAYRLV010000316.1:0-4774 GCA_964425155.1 uncultured Ornithinicoccus sp.
CGCCGCGCCCGTCGCACCCCTTCCTGGAGCACGGGCTGCCGATCGCGATGGCGCACCGGGGGTTCTCGCTGGACGGCCGGGAGAACAGCATGGCGGCGTTCGCCGCGGCCGTGGACCTCGGCTACGACTACGTCGAGACCGACGTGCACGCCACCCGCGACGGCCGGGTCGTCGCCTTCCACGACACCACGCTCGACCGGGTCACCGACACGGCCGGCGTCGTCGCCGAGCTGGGCTGGCCGGAGGTGTCCCGGGCCCACATCGGCGGCACCGAGGCCATCCCGCTGCTCGAGGACCTGCTCGGCACCTGGCCGCAGCTGCGGGTGAACATCGACATCAAGGCCCTGCCCGCGGTGCAGCCGCTGATCGAGGCGATCGAGCGAACCCGGGCGCACCGGCGGGTCTGCGTCACCTCGTTCTCCGACGCCCGCCGACACCGCGCGCTGCGGCGGCTGTCCGCGCCGGTCGCCACCTCGGGCGGATCCCGCACGGTGGCGGCGTTCCTCGCCGCCTCCGCCGCCCACTCCCCCGCCCTGGTGGCCCGCGCCCTGCGCGACGTCGACTGCCTCCAGGTGCCCGAGTCGCTCCGCGGTGTGCCGGTGGTGACGCCCCGGACCCTCGCCGACGCGCACCGGGCAGGCGTCCAGGTCCACGTCTGGACGGTCAACGAGCCGGCCGACATGACCCGGCTGCTCGACCTCGGTGTGGACGGACTGATCTCCGACCGGGCCGACCTGCTGCGCGACGTGCTGCGGGCCCGGGGCCGCTGGGACGGGTGAATCGAGCACACCAGCGCCGCGGGAGGTATGTCGCGCCACCACACCGTCGGGCCCGCCCGACGTCTCTACTCTGCTCGCATGCCAGGAGCGCAGAGCACGGTCCCTGACCCGCAGCCGACGGCTGGGACTGCCTGCGCCGAGACCTTTCTCGAGGGACGCGTGGCGCTCGTGACCGGCGCGGCCAGCGGGATCGGAGCCGCCTGCGTCGACCGGCTGCTGCACGCCGGGGCGCAGGTGGTCGCGGTGGACCGCGACCACGACGGCCTGGCCTCATTGCCGGTCGCCGACGGCCGGCTCGAGACGGTCACCTGCGACCTGGCCGACCTGGACGGGCTCTCCGGCCTCCGGCCCGAGGTCGACATCCTGGTCAACAACGCGGGAATCCAGCACGTCGCGCCGGTGCCCGACTTCGACCCCAAATGCTTCGACCGGATCCTGGCCATCATGCTGCAGGCCCCGTTCCGGCTCACCCGCCACGTGCTCCCGCACATGTACGCGCGCGGTTGGGGCCGGGTGGTCAACATCTCCAGCGTCCACGGCCTGCGGGCCAGCGAGTTCAAGGTCGCGTACGTCGCCGCCAAGCACGGGCTGGAGGGCCTCTCCAAGGTGGTGGCCGTCGAAGGTGGTCCGCACGGCGTGACCAGCAACTGCGTCAATCCCGCCTACGTGCGCACCCCGCTGGTGGAGGGGCAGGTCGCCGACCAGGCCGCCGCCCACGGCATCTCGGAGGAGGAGGTCCTCGACCGGATCATGCTGGCGCCAGTGGCGGTGAAGCGCCTGGTCGAGCCGGCCGAGGTCGCCGACCTGGTCGCCTTCCTGTGCGGACCGTCGAGCGCCTCGGTGACCGGCGCGTCATACGCGATGGACGGCGGGTGGACGGCACACTGAGCGGCGACGACAGGTGGTGACGACGCGAGCGTCGACGACGACCGGCACGAATCAGGCCGAGCGCCGCCGAGGCCCCACGGCCCGCCAGCGCCCTAGGATCGCCAGGATGCCCTCGCTCCCCGACCCCATGAGCCCGTCGCCCGACAAGACCCCCGAGGCCGCGGAGCCGGCTGCCCGGATCCTGCTGCGGTTGCTCGCTTCCGGGGCCCGTCCGGAACAGCTGGCTGCCGTGACCGGTGACCCCGAGGCGCGCGAGGACGCACTCGTGGTGCGCGGGGTGTTCGACGCGCACCGCCGGCGCGAGTCGGAGCTGACCGCCCTGGTCGACACCGCGCGTGACCTCGCGGCCGCGCAGGACCCGGCGGGCGTGCTCGAGGCGATCGTGCGGCGGGCCCGGGCCCTGCTCGGCACCGACGTCGCCTACCTGACGCTCTACGACCCCGAGCAGGGCGACACCTACATGCGCACCACCGACGGGTCGGTGTCGGTCGCCTTCCAGACGGTCCGGCTCAGCCTGGGCGACGGGCTCGGCGGCCTCGCGGCCTCGACGCACAAGCCCTACTGGACCGCCGACTACATGGCCGACCGCCGGTTCAACCACACCAAGGCCATCGACGGCGCGGTCAGCGACGAGGGACTGGTGGCCATCTGCGGCACACCGCTGCTCGTCGAGGAGGAGTTCGTCGGCGTCCTCTTCGCTGCGAACCGGACGCCGCGGCCCTTCACCCGGGAGGAAGTGTCCCTGCTCGGGTCGTTGGCGGCGCTGGCCGCCGTGTCCCTCGTGCAGACCCGCGCTGCGGCCGAGACCACCGCTGCCCTGGAGGCGTTGGAAACCGCCCACGCGACGGTGCGCCAGCACATCGCCGGCGTGGAGCGAGCCGCCGCGGCACACGATCGGTTCACCGCGTTGGTGCTCGAGGGTGGCGGCGTCGACGACCTCACCGCCGCGGTCGGTGAGCTGCTCGACGCCGAGGCGGTCTTCCTCGACACCGACAGCGACGACCCGCTCACCCGGCTGGAGGTCGTCGCGGCGACCCGTGAGACCGGTCGATTGGCCCACGACGAAACGCACTGGGCTGTCACGGTTTCCGCGGGTCCCGAGGTCTTCGGGACCCTGGTGCTGACCCCGCGCGGTGCGCTCGACGACGCCGATGCGCGGACCGTCGAGCGCGCCGGCCTGGTGACCGCGCTCATGCTGCTGTTCGCGCGGGTGGAGGCGGACGCCGAGCAGCGGGTGCGGGCCGACCTGGTGTCGGACCTGATGACCGGGCGGGGCGATCTGACCGCCCGGGTCGCGCGGGCCCGGCGGCACGGGCTCGACCCCGACGCCGCGCACGTGGTCCTCGTCGTGCGCAGCGGTGACGACCAGCCGCGTCGCTCGCTCACGCTGTCGACCCAGAGCGCTCTCGACGGCGCCGGCCTGGTCGGGGAGCACGAGGGTGACGTGGTCGCCATCGTCCCGGGTGACGACGCGGCGACTCCCGCCCACCGGCTGGCCGAGCGACTGGGTCGACGGTGCGTGGTGACCGTGGGCGGCGCCGGGCCGGTGGAGGGGCTGGAGGCGCTCCCCCGGTTGCACCCGGAGGCGGCGCGGACCGCAGCGGCACTGGTCGCCCTCGGCCGTGAGGGTGAGGGCGGCGCGGCCGCCGACCTCGGCTTCGCCGGTCTGGTGGTCGGCAGCGTCCCCGACGTCGCCGGCTACGTGCGGTCCGTCCTCGGGCCGGTCCTCGACTACGACGCCACGCGGCGCACCGACCTCGTGCACACCCTGGAGGCCTACTTCGCGGCCGGTTCCAGCCCCCGTCACGCGGCCACCGAGCTGCACGTCCACGTCAACACGGTGGCCCAGCGACTCGACCGGGTGGGCGCGCTGCTCGGCGAGCGGTGGCAGTCGCCCGAGCGGGTGCTCGAGGTCCAGCTGGCGCTACGACTGCGCCGACTGCTCCCCCGCCCCTGACGCGGCCGCGATCGCCCCGGCCACGGTCTCGGCCGGCCCGCGCTCCAACAGGATCGAGTAGTGGTTCGTGTCGGGCACGTGGGTGACCCGGACCGCGTCCGGCAGGTCCAGGGCCGCGAGGCGCTGCTCGTCATACAGACCCTGCGCCTCGTCCATGAGCCCGCGCCTCGCCCACAGCAACCGGGTCGGTATGCCGTGACCCACCGCCGCGCGCACGGCAGCGTGCACCTCCGCGTCGGCCAGCACGTCCGCTCCGTCGGCGCGCACCGCGTCGGGCACGCAGCTGCTCACCAGCGCGTCGCCGTCGGCGCGCAGGTCGTGCTGCAGGTAGGCCTGCACCGCCCCGGACGTCGGGCCGTCGAGCAGATGACCCACGGCCGGGTGGGCGCGCCAGAAGTCGAGATAGGCGTCGCGGTCGGCGAACCGCATCGACAGCCGGTCCATGGCCGGGCCGATGACCGCGGCCAGCGCCGCGTCGACATCGAGATCCGGCGGTGCCGGGAACGCCGGGCCCCCGTCGACCAGCACCAGCGACCGGACCCGTTGCGGGTGCCGCGCGGCGGTGAGCGCCGCGACGAAGGCGCCCATCGAGTGCCCGACCAGCGTCATGCTGGGCGCGCCGAACGCGGCGGCCACCGCCAGCACGTCGTCGACGTGGCTCCGCAGTCCCCAAGGACCCACGACGTCCCGGCTGCCGGATCGTCCCCGGAGGTCGGGGGCGAGGAACCGGGTCGGTGGCCCGCCGGCCCGACCGAGGGCAGACGCGACCGGTTGCCAGGTCAGCCCGTTGGCGGTGATGCCGTGCAGGGCGACGACCACGTTGCCCGCCAGGCGCTCGTCACCGAGCAGCGCGGGACTGGTCAGGTCGTGCACGTCCAGGGCGCCACCGGGGACTTCCACCTGGTAGTGGTCGCGCAGCTCAACGTCGGACATCGCGGACTCCCTCACGCAGCCCGGTGACCACCGGGCCTCGGCCACCACCTGATCCGCGGCGGGTTGTCCCGCCATCCGGCACAGCCGGCTCATGCTGACAGTGGTCTCGAACCTAGGTGCGCAGCACCCACGTGCCGATGGGCTCGTCCGCCACAGCTGGCAGACGAGCTGTGTGGGCTCAGGCCACCGGCGGGGTGAGCGCGCGCGTCAGCGAGGT
>CAYRLV010000317.1:0-4759 GCA_964425155.1 uncultured Ornithinicoccus sp.
GGTCGGGTGCGGGTCGACGGGGCTGACCCCGCCGAGGACGACGCGGCACGCCGTCAGGTCGCGGTGATCTTCCAGGACTTCACCCGCTACCAGCTCAGCCTGCAGGACAACGTCGGACTGCCCCTGGCGGCCCGAGGGACCGACCCGGGCAGCGTCGCCGAGACCTCGGCCCGGGCCCTGCACGATGCGGCCGGTGACGACGTGCTCGCCCGGGTGGGCGACTGGGACACCGTGCTCGACTCCGGCTACCCCGGCGGCACCGACCTGTCCGGTGGTCAGTGGCAACGGGTCGCCCTGGCCCGCGCGTTCGCTGCCGTGGAGGCCGGGGCCGGGGTGCTCGTGCTGGACGAGCCGACCGCCGCGCTGGACGTGCGCGCCGAGGCCCAGATCTTCGACCGGTTCCTCGAAGTCACGCGAGGCGTCACCTCGATCCTGGTGAGCCACCGGCTGTCGTCGGTGCGGCACGCCGAGCGCATCGTGGTGCTCGGCCCGGGCGGCATCCTGCAGGACGGCAGCCACGACGAGCTGCTCACCGCGGGTGGCCCCTACGCCGAGATGTTCCGGCTGCAGGCCGCCCGCTTCGCTGCGGAGTCGGCGGGCGGGACGCCCCCGGAGATCGCCGACGAGGAGGCCGCTCGTGCGTGACACCGTCGCGTCACTCGCCCTGATCGCCCGCGTGTCCTGGCAGCTGGACCGTCGGGCGGCGGTGGTGGCGATGTTCGAGTCCGTCGGCCGGGTGCTCTCCTGCCTGACGCCGGCCATGATCGGGCTGATGGTCACCGGCGTGGCCACGGGCGGACTGACCCCGTTGCTCGTGGGAGCGATCGGCCTCGCCTCGGCGCAGGGTCTCGCCTTCGTGCTCACGGTCGTCGGTGTCCAGTCGCGCCTCCGCCTGCTGGACCTGGTGACCCACGAGTTCCGCCAGCGGATCGGGCGTCTTTCCGGTTCCGCGCCGACGCTCGACCACCTGCAGGACCCGCGTTACCAGGACCAGATGCAGGCGCTGCGGGAGGGCATGCAGTCGCTCGGCATGGCGTACAACAACCTGGTCAACGTGGTGAACAACCTCGCGGTGCCCGCCACGACTCTCACCGTCGCCGCCCTGGCCGACCCGCGGCTGCTGATCCTCGTGGCCGCCGCGGTCCCGGCGACCTGGGCCAGCCGCTTCCCGATGCGGTGGCAGGACCGGGCCGAGGAGCAATCCGCTGCTCCCGGTCGGTTGAGCGGCCACCTCACCGAACTCACCACCGAACCGACCCCGGCCTCCGAGCTGCGCGTCTTCGGCGCCCGGGGCCTGGTGCACGGGTTGCTCGTCGATCAGGTGCGCGCCTGGCGCCGCCCACACACCCGCGCCCAGGCCAAGACGTCCGCGCTGGAGGTGTCCCTGTCCGTGGGTTACCTCGCCGTCGCTGCGGCCATCCTGGTCTGGCTCACGTTCGACGCCGTCCACGGCCGGGTCTCCCCCGGTCGCCTCGCGGTTGCGGTGCTCGTCGCCGGCGACCTGCGCGATGCGGTCGAGGCGGGCACCTGGGCGCTCACCAGCCTGGCCCGCACGGTGCGCAGCATCGGCCGGTACCGCTGGCTGGAGCGCTACGTCACCGACGTCGTGGCCACGCACGACGGCAGCGCACCTCCGCCGGCGCGGCTCGCGGACGGCATACGGCTGGAGTCGGTGACGTTCCGCTACCCGGGTGCGGAGAGCGACGTGCTGCACGACCTCGACCTGCACCTCCCGGCCGGCGCCACCGTCGCTCTCGTCGGCGAGAACGGTGCCGGCAAGTCCACTCTCGTCGGTCTGTTGACCGGGATGCACGACCTGCGCGACGGCCGCATCCTGGTGGACGGAACCGATCTGCGCGACCTCGAACTCGAGCAGTGGCGGGCGCAGTGCTCGGGCGCGTTCCAGGACCACGCCCAGCTCGAACTGACCGCGCGCGAGGCGATCCGGGTCGGCGACCTGTCCGCGCCGGACACCGATCCGGAGATCCTGGCAGCCCTCGAACGCGCTTCTGCCACCGACCTGCTCGCCGCCCTCCCCCACGGGCTCGACACGCAGCTCGGCACCTCATGGCCCGGCGGCGTGGGCCTGTCGGGTGGTCAGTGGCAGCGGCTGGCGATCGCGCGCGGTATGGCGCGCCGGTCACCGATGCTGCTCGTCCTGGACGAGCCCACCTCCGCACTCGACCCCGCCACTGAGCACGCGCTGTTCGACCGGTATGCGGAGGCCGCGCGCCAGACGGGCCGCGAGGGAGGCATCACGCTGCTCGTCACGCACCGGTTCTCCACCGCAACGGCCGCTGACCTGGTGGTGGTGCTGTCCGAAGGACGAGTCAGGGAGTCGGGCACGCACGCCGAGCTGCTCGCCCGCGGGGGCCAGTACGCCGAGCTCTACGAGCTCCAGGCACGCGGTTACCGCTGATGCCACCGGCTCCGGTCGACGTCGACGCAGGGGCGCTGGCGGCCCGATCCCTCCCGGGGCCCCTCTGGAGCAGATCTGCTCACCTGACACGATCCCTTGATGGGGGACGACCGGTGGGCAGGGTTCCGGCGCAGGTACGTCCGGCTCGGCACCGGTGAGCTTGCTGCCGCGGTCGTCTTCGCGCTCGTCGCCGCCCTCGAGGTGTCGCCGCGCCTCGAGGCCACCGCCGCGCGGGCTCTCTGGTGCGCGCTCGTGCCGCTCCTGGTCCTGCTCGTGCAAGCCGGTGCGTACTGGCTGCTCGCTCGCCGCTGGCTCGGCCGCCGCGCGATGCCGGTCGGCCTGGCGAACACGTTCCGGCTGCTCGGTGTCCTGGACCCGCTCCTGTTGATCCTGTCCGCGGTGGGGATCCTGTGGTGGTGGCCCACCGGGGCTGCCGCTCGGGTGCTCGTCACGGTGATCTGGACGTTCGGTCTCGTGGAGTACCTCAACTACTTCGTCGTCCGCCTCGCCTACCCGCCGAGCCGATGGCTGTCCGAAGTGACTCGCTGGCGCACGCCCCGCCTCAGCATCGACCTGAGACGCGCCCCGCACCGGTCGACCAGTGGCAGACTTCAGCCATGAGGGACAACCGCTCGATGCCGCGCGGACCGCTCGTGCCGGTCCTGGCCTACGAGTCGGTCGACGAGGCCGTCCATTGGCTCACCCGAGCCTTCGGATTCACCCTGCGTTGGCAGGTCGGTGACCACCGAGCCCAGCTGGCCGTGGCTCCCGACGCAGCGATTGCCATCACTGCGGGCACACCGGCACCGACCGGTGACCACGTCATGGTGCGGGTGGACGATGTCGATGAGCACCGTCGCCGCGCCTCGACGGCTGGCGCCGACGTCTCGGACGTCGAGGAGCACGTGTACGGCGAGCGGCAGTACACCGCCACGGATTTCAGCGGTCGGCGCTGGGTGTTCAGCCAGACCGTGCGTGACGTCGACCCCAGCGACTGGGGCGCCGTCACCGGCTGAGTCAGGGTCGCGAGAGCGCACCGGCGACGGTCTCGAGCGCACCGTCGACGATCCGGTAGTAGGCCCACCGACCCCGCTGCTCGCGCGCGAGCAGCCCCGCCTCGACGAGCCGCGCCAGGTGGTGGGACACCGTCGGTTGGGACAGACCGACCGGCTCGGTGAGGTCGCACACGCAGGCCTCTGCGTCCTCGTGCGCGGCGATGAGCGAGACCAGACGCAGGCGGGTGGGGTCCCCGAGTGCCCGGAAGACCTGGGCCAACCTGGCGGCCTCCTCGGCCGACAGCGCGCCCCCGGTGACCGGGTTGCAGCAGGCGCTCAGGGCGCCGTCCAACTCGGTGGCGGGCGCGCGCTCGGCGATCGGCACGTTCATACGGTCAGTGTCGCACACCTATTGACAGACATCGATTCGTGCGACACGGTTAACTCATTGATCTTCATCGATGAGAGGAACGAGCCATGTCCGACCAGGACCTGCGGGAGACCGTCCGCGAGCGTTACGCCCGAGCCGCGCGCGCCGTCACGGACGCGCGAGGGCGGACCGCCCTCGCGCTGGTGGACGCCGACAACGCGTCGTGCTGCGGCGGCGGCAGCGAGGTCGGTGCGGGCTTCGGCTCCGACCTCTACTCCGCACAGGAGCAGGGCGAACTGCCCGCCGAAGCGGTCGCCGCCAGCCTGGGATGCGGCAACCCGCTGGTCGTCGCGGAGCTGCGCGAGGGCGAGCGCGTCCTCGACCTCGGGTCTGGCGGTGGCATCGACGTGCTGCTCTCCGCTCGCCGCGTGGGGGCGACCGGCTTCGCCTACGGCGTGGACATGACCGACGAGATGCTCGAACTGGCTCGCACCAACGCGGCGCAGGCCGGTGTCACCAACGTGGAGTTCCGTCAGGGCGACATCGAGCAGCTGCCGCTGCCGGACGGCGCCGTCGACGTCGTCATCTCCAACTGCGTGGTCAACCTGTCCGCCGACAAGCCAGCGGTGTTCGCCGAGATGGTGCGCGTGCTCACCCCGGGCGGGCGGATCGGGATCTCCGACGTGGTCGCTGAGGACCAGCTGACCCCGGCTGACCGCGCCGAGCGCGGTTCGTACGTGGGGTGCATCGCTGGCGCCCTCTCCCGGAGCGAGTACCTCGACGGCCTTGCCGGCGCGGGCTTCCGCGACACCGAGGTGACCTTCACCCACGAGGTGGCCCCCGGCATGCACAGCGCGATCATCCGGGCACGCAAGCCGCGGACCTGACCGCACGTGCAAATTCCGCGGGTCCGCGGATCCGGCACGCGACAGGGCCGGCTCGGCGTGCGAATTCCGCGGGTCTGCGGATCTGGCA
>CAYRLV010000318.1:0-4754 GCA_964425155.1 uncultured Ornithinicoccus sp.
CGGCGGCGGGAGGCCCACTTCTGGGCGGTCCGGTAGCCCAGTCCGTGGTAGAGCCGGCGCGCCACGTCGTTGTCGGAGAACATCCCGAGCGTGCACACGCCCTCCTTCTCCACCGCCCGCCGGGTGAGCGCCGCGGTCATCGCCAGCCCGATCCGGCGGCCGCGCAGCTCCGGCGCGACCGTGATCCCCGACAGGTGCGGGTGGCCGGCGGCGTTGCGGTGCAGGGCCGCACACGCCACGATCCGACCCGCCGCGTCCCGCATCCCCAGCCACAGGTCGGTCACGCCCTCGCCCGGGTGGGCGTGCGTGGTCGGGTTGGCGCCCTCGAGCAGTGCCGTGATCTCCGCGAGGTCGGCCGTGTCGTCCAGCTCGACCAGCTCCTCCTCCTGCGGGAACGCCGGCGGCACGGTGGTGGTCCACATCCAGTCCCAGTCACCCCCGACGGACATGCCGAAGTAGCGGGCATGCAGCTCCCATGCGTGCTGCGGCAACGAGACCGAGCTGACGGGGAACTGTGCCAGCTGCCCGGTCTGCGTGAGTTGCCCCAGCAGGTGGTCGATCCCGTCGGTCGGCCCGATCGCGGTCAGGCCGGTGCGTCCCTGCGACCCGGTGCGCACGAAGGCGACCGCGTGGTCGAGCGCGAAGGCGGGTCCGGTGTAGTCGCTGGGGAGCTCGTAGCGGACGAACGCGTCACCGCCGCTGGCCTCCAGCACCTCCTCGTATGACGTGAGTCTGCGCACGCGGCTAGCCTGCCAAACGTGACCACTCCCGCCGACGACGACCTCTTCGCCGCCGCCCGCGACCAGCGGGTGGCCGGCGCGGGCGATCCCGGCGAGCCGCAGTCCGAGGCGCACCGTCCTCCGCTTGCCGTGCGGATGCGTCCGGCGAGCCTGGAGGAGGTCCGTGGCCAGCGCGACGTGCTGCGCACCGGCAGCCCGCTGCGGCGGCTGATCGAGGGGCAGGCCGGGGCGGCCGGACCGCTGTCCGCGATCCTGTGGGGTCCACCCGGCACCGGCAAGACGACCCTCGCCCACCTGGTGGCGCAGGCCTCCGGGCGGCGCTTCGTGCAGCTCTCCGCGGTCACCGCCGGGGTCAAGGACGTGCGTCGGGTGATGGACGAGGCCAGCCGCGAGCGCGACCTCTACGACCGGCAGACCGTGCTGTTCCTGGACGAGATCCACCGGTTCAGCAAGGCGCAGCAGGACGCGCTGCTGCCCGGCGTCGAGAACCGGCTTGTCGTGCTCGTCGCCGCCACCACCGAGAACCCGTCGTTCAGCGTGATCGCGCCGCTGCTGTCGCGTTCCGTGCTGGTGACGCTGACCTCGCTGGACGACGAGGACGTCGACGACGTCCTCACCGCGGCGCTGGAGGAGGAGCGCGGCCTCGGCGGGCGGTTCGCGCTGGCCGCGGACGCGCGGGCACACGCCATACGGACCAGCGGGGGCGACGCGCGGCGGGCCCTCACCGCGCTCGAGGCGGCGGCCGGGGTGGCGCTCGACGCGGAACCCGCCGGGCGCACCGACGACGACCCGGTGACCATCACGCTGGCGCACATGGAGCAGGCCGTCGCGCACGCGGCGGTGCGCTACGACCGGGCGGGTGACCAGCACTACGACGTGGCCAGCGCGCTGATCAAGTCGATGCGAGGCAGCGACGTCGACGCGGCGCTGCACTACCTGGCGCGGATGCTGGAGGCGGGGGAGGACCCGCGGTTCATCGCGCGCCGGATCGTGATCGCGGCGAGCGAGGACGTCGGTATGGCGGATCCGACCGCCTTGCAGACCGCGGTCGCTGCGATGCACGCCGTGGCGCAGATCGGCATGCCCGAGGCCCGGATCATCCTGGCCCAGGCGGTCGTTCACAATTCAATCGCTCCGAAGTCGAACGCCAGCTATGCCGCGATCAACCAGGCGATCGCGGACGTGCGTGCCGGGCGTGGGGGCGCGGTGCCGTCGCACCTGCGGGGGAGCGGCTACTCGGGGGCGGACCGGCTGGGGCACGGCGAGGGCTACCGCTACACCCACGACGAGCCCGGTGGCGTCGGGCCGCAGCAGTTCCTGCCGGACGACCTGGCGGACGAGGCGGACTACTACCACCCGACCGACCGCGGGTGGGAGGAGCGGCTCGGCCCGCGGTGGGCCGCGATCCGTCCGGTCATCCGCGGCCAGCGAGGCCCCCGCGGAAATTGATAACGATTGGATGTCCCTCGCCGGTGGGGGGTGCCATCTGAGACGGCCCTGTGGCAGATTCTCCCCTTGACGGCGATGCGAGCCATCTCACACGAAGGTGGCCATGGGGGGTAGTCTCCCCGATCGCCATGACCATTATCGGGCACCTTCGGGTCGCCCCACACCGTTTTTCGGAGGCCACATGTCGGTTGGGACTGCGCCTACTCCGGCGGAGGGTCAACTCGACGCTCCACTCGAGTCGGACCAGGACCTTCCCCTCTCCAGTGGTCAGGGCGGCAAGTCGCCGTTCCGGATCGCGATGACGCGGTTGATGCGCGACCCCGTGGCGATGATCTCCCTGGGCATGGCGCTGTTCTTCGTCCTGGTGGCCATCTTCGCGTCGCAGCTGGCCGCCCTGGAGGGGCAGAACACCACCGACCTGCACATGGACCTGATCGGGGCCAACACCTACCCGATCTTCACCGCCAACACCGACCACTGGTTCGGCATCTCGTCCGGCCTCGGTGAGGACCTGTTCGCGAAGTGGGTCTACGGCAGCCGGCCCTCGCTGATCATCGCGGCGGTCTCGGCCGTCGGGGTCACCGTCATCGGCGTGGTGATGGGGCTCGTGTCGGGCTTCATGGGCGGCTGGATCGACCGGGTCATCTCCTGGATCATCGACGTCCTGCTCTCGCTGCCCTTCCTGCTGTTCGCCATCGCCATCGTGCCGATCGCCGTCAACCGCTACGCCGGCACCCAGATGGGCGACTACGTCGACGAGGAGCAGGTCGCCAAGATCCGGTTCCTGTGCCTGATCTTCGTCTTCGTGCTGTTCGGCTGGTGCACCCTCGCCCGGCTGATCCGCGGCGAGGTGCTGTCGCTGCGTGAGCGTGAGTTCGTGCAGGCCGCACGGGCGCTCGGTGTGCCGACGCGGGTCGTGCTGTTCAAGGAGATGCTGCCCAACATGCTGGGCCCGATCATCGTCAGCCTGTCGCTGGCGGTTCCCGGCTACGTCAGCGCGGAGGCCGGGCTGTCGTTCCTGGGCGTCGGTCTCCGGCCGCCCAGCGTCTCCTGGGGCCTGACCGTCGCGCACGCGCAGACGTCCTTCCAGGCCCACCCGATCTACCTCTGGCTCCCGGTGCTCGGCATCGCCCTGCTCGTGCTGTCGCTCAGCCTGCTCGGCGACGCCATCGCCGACGCCTTCAACCCCCAGACCAGGAGGTAGTCACCGCCCGGTGACCACCCACCACAGACCACTCCCGGATCCTGACCGGGAGGGACGAAAAGGAGAACATCACATGCGCTGGACCAAGGTCGTGGCGTTGGCCGCAGCCGGCACGCTGTCGCTGGCCGCCTGTGGCGGCGGCAGCCCGTCGGAGACGGCTGACAACCAAGCAAGCGAAGCTGCCAACAACGGCGGGAGCACACCGGGCGGTGAGTCGACCTCGGAGGCGCCGCAGGAGAAGGCCAGCGCCGGTCTGATGCCGGACGCCAAGGGCCCCGCGCCGGAGATTCCCGGCGCGAAGAAGGGCGGCACGCTGATCATCAACGCGGCCGGTGCCCCCACCACGTTCGACCCGTCGGGTCAGTTCATCCAGGACGTCAACCAGATCCTCAAGCAGCTGGTGACCCGGACCCTGACGACCTACTCGATGCGGGACGGCAAGTCGGTCCTCGTGCCCGACCTGGCCACCGACCTCGGCACGGTCTCCGATGACGGCCTGACCTGGACCTTCACCCTCAAGAAGGGCCTGAAGTACGAGGACGGTAGCCCGATCAAGGCCGAGGACGTCGCCTACGCGGTCAAGCGGTCGTTCGCCCAGGAGGAGCTGCCCGGCGGCCCGACCTACCAGCTCGACTACCTGAAGGACGGCCACAAGTACAAGGGCCCCTACCAGGACGGTGAGGACTTCGCCGGCGTCGAGGCCAAGGGCAACAAGGTGATCTTCCACCTGGCCCGCAAGTGGCCGACGCTGCCCTACTTCGGCGCGTTCACCCAGACCTCGCCGATCCCGAAGGCCAAGGACACCAAGACCGAGTACACCAAGCACCCCCTGTCCACGGGCCCGTACAAGTTCAAGAGCTACAAGCAGGGCGTGGAGCTCACCCTGGTGCGCAACGACCAGTGGGACCCCAACTCCGACCCGGCCCGCCACCAGTTCCCGGACACCATCAAGTTCAACTTCGCGCAGGACGCGCCCAAGGTGGCGCAGTCCATCATGGCCAGCAACGGGCCGGACGCCTTCACTCTCAGCTACGACGGTGTGGACGCCTCGATCTACGACAAGGCCACCGGGCCGAACAAGGACCAGGTGGCCACCGCGGCCGGCCCGTGCGTCAGCTACCTGACCATGGACACCCGCAAGATCCCCCGCGACGTCCGTGAGGCGATCGCGGTCGCCTACCCCTACGAGGCGATTCGCAAGGCCTCGCAGATGACCAACCTGGACTACTCGCCTGCGTCCAGCATCATGGCGCCGCAGGTGCCGGGCTTCACCAAGTACGACCCGATCAAGCTGCCCGGCGGCGCCGTGCTCAACGGCCAGGGCAACGGCGACCCCGCCAAGGCCAAGCAGATGCTCAAGG
>CAYRLV010000319.1:0-4751 GCA_964425155.1 uncultured Ornithinicoccus sp.
CCCAGCACCTCGCCCCGGCCGATCTGCAGCGAGACCCCGTCGACCGCGGTCAGCCGGCCGCCGCCCGCGACCTTGTAGGTCACCCGGGCGTCCTCCACCTGCAGCAGCCCGTCACCCCCTCGTTCAGTCATGGCCCCGCTCCTCCGCGCCACGGGCGTCGTCGCGCGCCACCTGCGCGCCCGGGAGCGCCTCGATCAGCTCACGGGTGTAGTCGCTGCGCGGCGCGCAGATGACCTGCTCGCGCTCGCCCTGCTCCACGACGGTGCCGTCGCGCAACACCACCACCCGGTCGGCCAGCGCCGACATCACCCCGAGGTCGTGGGTCACGAGCAGCACCGCGAGGCCGAGGTCGTCGCACAGCTCGCGCAGCAGGTGCAGGATGCCCGCCTGGACGGTCACATCGAGCGCCGTGGTGGGCTCGTCGGCCACCAGGACGCTCGGTTCGCACATCAGCGCCGAGGCGATCGCGATCCGCTGCAGCTGACCGCCGGAGAACTGGTGCGGATACTTGCGCAGCGCACCGGCGGGGTCGGGCACCCGCACCCGCTCCAGCAGCTCCGTCGCCCGCGCGCGAGCCTTCCCGCGGGACGCCCCCGTGTGGTGGCGGTAGTGGTCGGTCAGCTGCGCGTCGATGCCCAGCATCGGGTGCAGGGCCGAGGACGGGTCCTGGAAGATCATGCTGATCTCGTTGCCGCGCAGGGCATTCATCCGCTTCGCGGGCTGGGAGAGCAGGTTCTCCCCGGCGTAGGTGATCCGGCCGCCCATCACCGAGCCGGGCGGCTGCAGGCCGAGGATGGACATCCCGGTCAGCGTCTTGCCCGACCCGGACTCCCCCGCCAGACCGGTGATGCTGCCGCCGGGCACGTCGAAGCTGATCCCCTTGAGGATCCTCCGCGCTCGCGCCCCCCGGCCCAAGGTCAGCTCGAGCTCCTCGATGGACAGCCCCGCGGCGCTCTTTCGCGGTCTCGGCGCAGTGCCGGATGCCGGTCGGAGGGAAGCGGAGAGCTTGGTGGGCCGGCTTCGTGGGGTGGTCATGCGGAGCCTCCGTCGCGCATCGCGCCAGCGGTGCGCGGGTCCAAGGCGTCGCGCAACGAGTCGCCGATCAGGTTGAAGGCGACGACGACGGTGAAGATGGCAAGGCCGGGGAACACCGCGATCCACCAGCTGGAGAACTGCGCGACCCCGTCGGACACCATGGCGCCCCAGTCGGGCGTGGGCGGCACGGCGCCGAGGCCGAGGAAGGACAGCCCGGCGAGCAGCAGGATGGCGTTGCCGAAGTCGAGCATCGCCAGCACCAGCAGCGGGGCGACCACGTTGGGCAGGATGTCCCGCGTCAGGGAGGTGACCGAGCTGGCCCCGAGCAGGCGACCGGCCACGACATACTCGTTCTGCCGAGCACCGAGGACCAGTGAGCGGGAGACGCGGGCGTAGCTCGGCCAGGAGACGATCGCCATCGCGATGGCGGCGTTGATCAGGCCGGGCCCGAGCGCCGCCGCGATGATCATCGCGAGGATGATGCCCGGGAAGGCGAAGACGAGGTCGGCGAGCCGCATGATCACCTCGTCGACCGCCCGGCCGAAGAACCCGGCGATCGCGCCCATGACGCTGCCGAAGACGAGGCTGGTCACCACGAGCAGTGCCGAGAGCGGCAACGAGACCCGCGAGCCGTAGAGCACCCGGCTGAGCACGTCACGCCCCACCGCGTCGGTGCCCAGGAGGTTGTCGCTGCTCGGCGGCTGCAGCTTCGAGAAGGCTTGCGCCAGAGGGTCTTCGGGTGCGATGAGTGGAGCGAGGACCGCGACGACGACCCAGGCCAGGGCGATCGCCAGGCCGAGGAGGCCCAGGGGCGAGCGCAGCGCGGAGGGCCACCGGCCCGGCTTGGTGGTCGGCTCGGGCAGCAGCTCGCCCAGGCCGGCGTCGTCGCCGGCCGGCCCGGGCCCCGTGGCCGCCGTCACGTGATCCTCACTCGTGGGTCGATCAGCCCGTAGACGATGTCCACGAGCAGGTTGATCCCGATGTAGACCACGCCGACCACGATGCTGACGCCCATGACGGCCGGCAGGTCGAGCTTGGTGGCACCGTTGAACGCATACTCCCCCAACCCGTGCCAGGCGAAGATCTTCTCGGTCAGCACGGTGCCGGACAGCAGTGACCCGAAGGCGAGGCCGACGACGGTGACGATCGGCACGAAGGCGCCGCGGAGCACATAGCGCACGATGACCGTCCGGCGCGGCAGCCCCTTGGCCCGTGCCGCGCGCACGTAGTCGAGGTCGAGGACCTCGAGGATGGCGCTGCGGCAGAACCGGGTGAGCATGCCGATCGTGAACAGCGCCAACACCGACGCCGGCAGGACCAGGTGCGCGACGGCGTCCCAGAAGAGTGGCAGGTCACCCGCCAGGAGGGCGTCGATGGTCATGAACCCGGTGACGTGCGGCGGCGGGACGGCCGCAGGGGCCAGCCGACCCGAGCCCGGCAGGAGTCCCAGCTTGTAGAACAGCGTGTAGTAGGCGACCAGCGCGAGCCAGAAGGTCGGCGCGGAAACACCTGCCAGGCTGAAGATCCGGATCACCTGGTCGGCCATCCGCTGCCGGCGCAGGGCGGCCCAGAGGCCGAGTCCGATGCCGAGGACGACCGAGACGCCGATGGCTGCGATGGCCAGCTCGACCGTGGCCGGGAACGCCCGCCCGAGCTCGGTGCGCACCGGGAGCTGGGTGACGTTGCTGGTGCCGAGGTTGCCCCGGAGGAGGTGGCCGAGGTAGATCGCGTACTGCACCGGCACCGGCTTGTCGAGTCCCTGTTTCTCCCGGAACGCCTGCACGATCTCGGGATCGGCGGAAGCCTGTTCGCCGAGCTGTGCCTGGACCGGGTCCGCGGGCACCAGCCGGGTGAGCGCGAACGTCACCAAGGTGACTCCGAAGAGCAGGATCACGCTGACCAGCAGGCGCATCCCGATGTAGCGCGCCAGGGGGTGGCGGCGCTGGGGCGCCTCGGCGACCGCTCCCCTACTTGACGTCGGCGAAGGCAAAGGTCGACGCGGGGTTGAGGACGACGGACTTGACCGACGTGGCCGTGACCACGTTGGACGCGGGCGCGAAGAGCGGGATGAACGGGCCGTACTCGTTCAGCCCCACCTGCAGTTCCTGGTAGGCGCGGTCCCGCTGCTCGGGCGTGACGGCCGCCTTGGCCTTCTTGACCAGTGTGTCGACCTTGGGGGTGCTGCCCGGCTTCCACTGCGCTCGCGCGCCCACGTTCTCGCCAGGAGTGAAGACGAGGTAGTCGCCCGGGTCCGGATAGTCCGAGCCCCAGTACCACATGCCCATGTCGTCCTTGCCCGCTCGGTAGTCGTCGATCGCGGTCGCGGAGGGGCCCGGCTTCAGGGTGATCTTGACGCCCACCTTCTTCAGCTGTGCCTGGACCTTCTCGGCGATCGGCTGCAGCGGGACACCGCCGACCGACATGTCGTTGGGGAAGTAGAACGGGATCGCCTGCCCGTCGTAGCCGGAGGCCTTGATCTTCTGCTTCGCGGCCGCCGGGTCGTAGGTGTTGCCCTTGCTGGTCGGCAGCGCCCCGAGGAAGACGGTCGGGACCACCCCGGCGAGTCGTTCGGCGCCCTCGCCGGCCTGCTTGACGACGGCGTCGTAGTCGATCGCCTGCTTCACTCCGGCGACGAAGTCCGGGTCGGAGGTGAACTTGTTGATGCTGGGGTTCTGGTTGAGGAACAGGTAGATGGTGTAGGTGGACGGAGCCGTGGTGATGTTGACCCGTGACTCGTCGAGGGAAGCGATCTGGTCGGGGCTGAGGTCCATCGCGATCTGCGAGTCACCGGACTCGATGTTGACCTTCTGTGTCGCCGCCGCGACGTTCCGGACGACCACCCGCGAGTATGCGGGCTTGTCGCCACTCCAGTGCGGGTTCGCCTTCAGGACAACCCGACTGGCCGGGTCGTAGGACTCGAGCATGTAGGGGCCGGACCCTGCGGAGGTGCCGTCGAGGAACGTGTCGGCCTTGTCGTTCGCGTTGGTGGTGCCCCCGTGCTTCTTGACGACGTCCGCGTTGACGATGCCGAGGGAGGGGTTGGGCAGGATCGTGGGCAGCTGCGGGTTGGGTTGCTTCGAGGTCAGGGTGATGGTGCTGTCGTCCACCTTCTTGACCGTGACCCCGTCGAGCAGGAAGGACGGGTTGCCCTTGATCCCCTGGACCCGCCGGTAGGAGAACACGATGTCGTCCGCCGTCACCGGCGAACCGTCCGAGAACGTCGCGCCCTTCTTCATCGTGAGCGTGAGGACCTTGTTGTGGTCGGACATGGTGTAGCTGGCCAGCGCGGGCACCGGCTTGGGCTTCTCGCTGTTGTCGAACTTCAGCGCGGTCTGGTAGAGCGACCGGTCCAGCAGCGTTCCGGTGAACTCGAAGGACCGGGCCGGGTCGGTCGTCTTGAGGTCGAACGACGTGTCCACGACGAGCGACTTGCCGCCCTCGCCACCGCCCCCCGAGCCGGATCCGCTGCAGGCCGCCACCCCGAGCAACGGCACGACGACCAGGGCTCCGACGATCGTTCTCCGGGTGGGCCTGCGGGTCGGCGACGGCATCATGGTGCTCCTCGAACGGACAGAACGCCGCGGCGGCGCTCGGTCTCGGGGCGTGGCGAACGGACGCCCTCAATCTACGACGTTTGCGGGAGAAACACGCGCGTCAAAAGCCTCCGATGTGTCTTTTTCTCGCAAACTCGGAGGTTCCTGCTCAACAGATGAGAC
>CAYRLV010000320.1:0-3361 GCA_964425155.1 uncultured Ornithinicoccus sp.
GGCATCGCCGCCGGCGCCACGCACGGTGTGATCCGGACCGGGCACGCGGTGCGTGCGTTGCTGGAGGCCGAGACCGCGCCACGGGTCGACGAGCTCGGCCAGGCGCTCGGCTACTGGGCGGCGCGGTGGCAGCCGGTGCCCACGCCGACCCCCCGGGGGACCCTCGACCCGGACGCGGCCATCGCCGGCATCCCGCGGATCGCCGAGCAGGAGGGCATCATCCGCGAACGCCTGCCGCGGGTGGTGGCGCTGCCCGGCTGGGAGGCCGCGGAGACGGCGCTGCGGCCGGCCGGCGACGTCGACGACGTCCCGCGCGCGCTCGAGGCGATCGCCGATGCCGCCGTCCGGCGCTACGCCGGCTACGCCCACGGGGACCCGATCCTGTTGGTGCACTCGGCCACCGCGCCGAGCGCCGTGCTGCTCGCCCTGCCTGCGCTGCCGAAGGACCAGTGGCAGCCGAGCCTGGCCGCTTCCTGGGCCGCCACGGCCGCGATCACCAGCGCCTACGCGCCGGTCGATCCGGCACCCGCGGAGCAGCTGGCCCCCACGCCGGCCAGCCCCGAGGACGCCGCGGGGATCGCCGTCGCCCACGGCGACGAGCACGTCATCAAACTGACCGAGGCCGCGCTGCGCGCCCACGCCCGAGGCGCCGGCGACGCCGCCCTGACGGCGGCCGCCCGGGCAGCGCAGCTGATCGACGCCTGACGGCCCGGTTCAGCGCGCTTCGATCCGGAAGACAGCGGCCTTCGACGCCCCCTGCTCGAACGCCTCGGGGGTCGCATCGTCGACGACGCCGACCTTGCGGAAGAAGAACACGCCTGCCGGCACCTGGACGGGGAACTCGCGCATGATCGCGCCACGCTCGGACTCGGGCAGCTCGACGAGACGCACCTGCTCGGTCCGCCTGCCGTGCCGCAGGACGCCCTCGGGGTTGGCGCGGGCGTTGGACACCCAGTCACCGTGCGCGAACCCGCCGATGACGTCACGCTGTCCCTCCACCACGAAGGGCGTGACCGGCGTCGTGCGCGGCCGTCCCGACCTGCGTCCGCGCAGGGTCAACACGTGCGGCGGCCCGGGCCGAAGCCCCGCCTTCTGCACGCCGATCATGACCTTGTTGGCGGCGCGCAACCAGCCGGGTGGGGTGGTCCAGTGTCGGGTGGCCATGCCACCTGTCTACTCGTCCGTCGGGTGCCTGTCACGGGCGGGCGGCAGCGGATGGTCAGGCGTCGAGGAGACCCCTGGCGACGTCGATGATGTCCGCCCGCGGCTCGAGCCCGGGCAGGTCGGCGATCGGCACCCACTGGGCGAAGTCGGTCGAGCCGCCGACCTCGGTGGTCCCGAGCCGCCCGCCGGTGATCGTGCCGGCCAGGATGAACCGCTGGGACCGAAAGGGACGACGCCCGTCCCGGGCCGGCGCGGTGAAGTGGTGCTCGGCGAGCACGCCGCCCACCTCCACGCGGTAGCCGGTCTCCTCGAACACCTCCCGGACCACCGCGTCCTCGAGGGACTCGTCGAACTCGACGCCGCCACCCGGCATGCTCCAGGAGGGCTCGGCCTGGCGCGACCCGTTGAACCAGGTCAGCAGGATCTGCCCGTCCCGCGTCAGCAACGCGTAGGCGGCCAGGCGGGTGTCGTACTCGGTGAAGTGCACCCGCCGACGGTACCGGCCCAGACCGTATGCGGGGTGCTCACCGCTGCTGGGCCAGGCCCACCAGCCGCTGCAGCTCACCGAACCCGGCGTCGTCGGCCACCTCGCCGGTGATCGCGAAGGT
The DNA here is from genome assembly GCA_964425155.1 of uncultured Ornithinicoccus sp. GTDB lineage: Bacteria > Actinomycetota > Actinomycetes > Actinomycetales > Dermatophilaceae > Segeticoccus. The sequence continues at coordinate 1,773 of CAYRLV010000320.1, forward strand.
GGAGACCGCACCCGTGGTGCGCTGGGTCGTGACGACCACCCAGGTGGTCAGCACCGGTCCGCCGTACGGGTTGTCGAAGTCCAGCCGGAATGCCGCGTCGTGCTGCGGGTCCGGGGTCACCGTCATGCCCTGCACTCGGCCCTCGCAGGTGCGCAACGCCTGCACCAGCCGGTCACGCTCGGCCCGCGCGGTCCCCGCGTCCTCGGTCAGTCGCACCCGTTGCTTGCCGATCACCGGCCCGTCGCCGCGCGGACCCACGGTGACCAGGCCGAACCGGCCCGCCCCGGGGGTGCCGTCCTGCGCGGTGTCCGCGTCGCAGTCGGTCAGCGCCGCGCCACCCTCCCAGTCGGTGGTGACCGACCGGGTGGGTGCGCCCTGGGCGAGCGCCGCCGAGGACCAGTCGGAGGGAGCCACGAACAGGTCCCGGTCGAGCAGCGGACGCGGTCCGGCGACGTACACCGTCTCGGAGGTCGTCGGCTTCGTGTGCGACGGGGTGTCGGACGGTCCGGGGGAGGGCGTCGTGCCCTGACTCGGGTTCGGTGAGCTCGACGAGGTCGGCGCCCCGACCGACGCGGCCGGTCCGGCGGGGCGCAGCACGCTGGCGTCGGTGTCGGCCTGGTGCCAGCCGCCGTAGCCGAGCGCGGCCACCGCGACGGCAGCGGCGGCCGCGCCGACGGTGCGCCGGCGGTTGCGCCGCGCGTTGCCGCGGGCCTTGACGAACCGCACGTCCGGCAGCGGATGGGCCTCGACGTCGGCTCGCAGCGACATGAGGGCGGCACGGAGGGTGTCGTCGTCGGCGCTGGTCCACCTGTCCTCAGTCATGGATCGACTCCTCGGTGCGGAGGGCGGCCGCGAGCTGGGCGCGGCCGCGGTGCAGGCGGGCCTTGATGGTGCCCGCCGGGGCGCCGGTCTCCCGGGCGATCTGCTCGATCGAGAGGTCGGCGATGTAGTGCAGCGCCACCGCCTCGCGGACCGGCTCGGACAGGGTCCGCAGGGCGGCGACGACGGCCACCCGGTTCTCGTCCGGGGGCGCGATGGTGCCGGTCGCGCCGTGCCTCTCCTGGGCGCGGCGCTGGTTGGTGGTCTTGCGCCAGGACGACACGGCCAGCCGCCTGGCGACGGTCCGCACCCAGGCGCGCGGGTCGTCATACGTGCTGATCGTCGACCAGCGCTGCCACGCGCGGCTGAACGCCTCCTGGGTGCTGTCCTGGGCGACCGTGAGATCACCCGTGGCGGCGTAGACGAGGTGGATCACGGAGGTGGCGGTCGCCGCGTAGAACTCCTCGAACTCGCGCTCGCCGTTCGGCGTGGGCACCGGCCACCTCCTCGCACCTCGTGCTTGTCCCGTCATGCCAGCAGACGCCTGGGCGGCCCGCCGGGTTGCGTCACGGCCCGATGCGGTTCCATCGTGCTCGGCGACTCCATCGTGCCCGGCGACCGCTCAGCGGGCATGCCAATTGCGGGCCCGTTCGGCGCGCCCCCGCGGCCGGACCGGGTCGAGCGGCGACGATGGAGGCGCCATGAACGCACCCGACCAAGCCACCCCACGAGGTCGTCCCCCCGCGAGCTCGCTGCGATACCTCGCGGGG
>CAYRLV010000320.1:3461-4746 GCA_964425155.1 uncultured Ornithinicoccus sp.
GGGACCCCACATGAGCCTGCTCGAGCGCGTCCGCCAGCCTGCCGGTTCCGCCACGTCGGAGGAGGAACCGGGGTGGCGCACGCCCGCGCTCGGTGCCGGGCTCGGCCTGGTGTCGACCCTCGCGTCGGCGTTGCTGCTGGGGGTCCCGGCCCTGCTGGGCTGGCTGGCCGACCCGCACTCCACGACCTCGTGGTCCGCCGCGATGTCCGTCGGTGTCGACGGCTGGCTGCTCGCGCACGGCGCGACGCTCAGCGTGGACGGGTTGTCGTTGCGGTTGGTGCCGCTGCTGCTGGCGGTGGTGCCGCTGGTGGTGGCGGCCGCCGCGGCCCGGGCGTTGCTCGCCCGGCTCGCCGGGCTGGCTGGTGCCACCGCCGGGTCCTGGTGGCGGTGCCCCGCCGCCGTCGCGCTCGGCCTGTTCGTCCTCGGCCACGCGCTCGGGGGTGTGCTGCTGGCCGCGTTCGCCGCCGGAGCCGCGACCGTCTCCTGGCCGACCCTGCCGGCCGGTCTGCTGGTGCTGCCGCTGCTGGGAGTGCTGCTGGGCCTCCGGCGCGAGCACCGCGCCGGGGGAGAGGGGATCAGCGACGAGGTGGCCCTGTGGCTCGACCGGCGCACCCCGCTGTGGCTGCGCCGGGCCGTGCGTCCGGCGCTGGCCGGCGTGGGCGCGGTCCTCGGCGCCGGCGCGGTCGTCGTCCTGGTCCAGTTGGTCACGCACGGGTCCCGTGTCTGGCACCTGTATGGCGAGCTGGACGCCGGCGTGGTCGGCGTCGCCGTGCTGTCGCTCGGACAGCTGCTGGTGCTGCCCAACCTGGTGCTGTGGGCGTGCGGCTGGATGGCCGGGCCGGGGTTCGCCGTCGGTGACGTCGCGGTGAGCTGGACGCACGTGGACCCGGGTGTGCTGCCGCTCGTGCCGGTGTTCGGGGCGCTGCCCCAGCCCGGAGCCCTCCCGCCCGGCCTCTGGCTCGGCGCGCTGGTTCCCGTGGCCGCGGGCGGGTTCGTCGGCTGGCGGTGCCTGCGGTCGACCGCCCGGCTGTCGCCCTGGCGGCTCAAGGCGGGCACCGCCGCGACGGCCAGTGTGTTGGCGGCCCTGCTGCTCGGCGCGCTCTCCTGGCTGGCCAGTGGCGGGCTCGGCAGCGACCACCTCGCCCACGTCGGCGTCCACGCCCTCTCGGTCACCGTCGTGCTGCTGCTCGAGCTGCTGGCGGGGGCCGTCACGACCGTGTCGGTCGTGCACTGGCGACAGACCCGCCGCTGAGCGCCGTCCCGGATCGCCAGCAACTCCGCATAC
>CAYRLV010000321.1:0-4744 GCA_964425155.1 uncultured Ornithinicoccus sp.
TGGACGAGCAGCCCTGGGGCCGGTTCGTCTACTTCAGTGACCCGGACGGCAACCGCTGGGCCCTCCAGGAGCTGCCGGCCTGGTCGCAGGGCGCGGGCAGCAGCAACGAGAACCCCGCCGGCTGACCGCGTCGCGCACCCGACGGAGCACCGGGCTGGCAGACTCGCTCGGGTGCGCGATGCCTTCTCCCTCGACCGGTCGGTCGTCCACGTCAACCACGGTTCGTTCGGCGCGGTCCCCATCGCCGTGCAGGAGGAGCAGGCCCGGTGGCGCCGGCGTGCCGAGAGCAACCCGATGCGGTTCAACCGGGTCGAGAAGCCGGCCGCCGTCACTCGCGCCCGGGCTGCCGGCGCCGGCTTCCTCGGCGTCGAACCCGAGGCGATCGCCCTGGTGCACAACGTGACCGAGGCAGCGTCGGCGGTGTTGTGCAGCCTGGCCGGCACCGGCGAGCTCGGGCCGGGTGACGTCATACTCGTGAACAGCCAGGGGTATGGCGCGGTGCAGCGGGCTGCGCAGCGGTGGTGCGACCGGACCGGGGCGCGCGTGGCCCAGGCGCCCGTGCCGGTGGGATGCACCGACGACGCGATCGTCGCCGCCTACCGGGACACGGCCACCCGGCACCTCGCCGAGCACGGCGGCCGCATCCGTCTCCTCGTCATCGACCACGTCGCGTCGCCGACCGCCCGGGTGCTGCCGGTCACCGCGCTGACCGCGCTCGCCCGCGAACTCGGCGCGCTGTCGTTCGTCGACGCCGCGCACGTGCCCGGCCAGCTGCCTGCCCGACCGGCCGAGAGCGGCGCCGACTACTGGACCGGCACCTGGCACAAGTGGGGCTACGCGCCGCGCGGCACGACCGCCCTCTGGGTCGCGCCCGAGCGGCGAGACAGCTGCCTGCCGCTGATCACCAGCTGGGCGCACGGCGAGCCGTTCCCCGGGCCGTTCGACATGCGCGGCACGGACGACTACAGCGCGTGGCTCAGCCTGCCCGTCGCCCTCGACTTCTGGCAGTCCGCCGGCGGGCCGCAGATCGCCCGCCGAGCCAGCGGGCTCCTCGACGAGGCCGCCCCGTTGGTCGCCGGTGCCCTGACGGATGCCGGGTATGAGGTGACGAGCCCGAGCGTCGGATCGCACCCCGCGCCGCAGCTGCGGCTGCTCGCCCTGCCGAACGGGGTGGCGGCCACCGGCGACGCGGCGGACGAGCTCTACGCGCGGCTGAGCGACGCCGGGGTGGAGGCCCAGGTGCTCTGGCACGACGGGCGCGGCTGGCTGCGGCTCAGCGCGGCCCCGTACAACGAGCTCGGCGACTACGCCCGCCTCGCCGACGTCCTCCTCACCGCGATCGGCCGCCCCGCCTGAGTGCCGCAGTCCCGGGACGCTCCGCCTGAGTGCCCCGGTCGCAGGACGCTCCGGGCGGCGACCACGGTGCCGGGGTGACCGACGCGACCGCGGTGAGCACGCCGCATACCGGGCGAGGCGTCGGCCACGGGGGTGGCGACCGGGCTGGGAGGTGTGCGCGTGCTGCCGGTAGCGTGACCCTTGTCAGGCCTGTGAGCGCCGCCACAACGCGTGCGTGAGTCCCGCTCCGGACGGGGCCTTCGGCGGCGAACCCGCCCTCTCGTCCGGGGCCCGAAGCCCACCCGGCCCCACCCCGGCCGGGTCGCAGTGAAGGAGTGCCCGTGAGCGACAGCGAAAGCAGTGACGTCGAGCCGAGCGCCGAGCCCGAAGCCCGTGAGATCAGCAGCCCCCACCACCACGAGACCGTGGCTCCAGGAGTGCCGGTGAGAGACGTGACCGACGGCGGTCCCGAGATGGTGCAGTTCCTCGACGCCGACGGGAAGCGCGTCAGCAAGGGGACCTACGAGCCCTACGAGCCGCTGCTGGCCGACCTCGATGCCGAGGCACTGCGCAGCCTCCACCGCGACCTGGTCCTGGTGCGCCGTGTGGACGCCGAGGGGCACGCGCTGCAACGTCAGGGCGAGCTCGGGCTGTGGCCCTCGCTGCTCGGCCAGGAGGCGGCCCAGGTCGGAGCCGGTCGGGCCATGGCGCCGCAGGACTACGCGTTCCCCGGCTACCGCGAGCACGGCGTCGCCTGGTGCAAGGGCGTCCCGCCGCTGAACCTGCTCGGTATGTTCCGGGGCGTCAACCACGGCGGCTGGGACTCCAACGCCAACAACTTCCACCTCTACACGATCGTCATCGGCAACCAGATGCTGCACGCCACCGGCTACGCCATGGGCGTCCAGCGGGACGGCGCCGTCGGCACCGGCGACCCCTCGCGCGACACCGCGGTGATGGCGTTCACCGGCGACGGCGGCACCGCGCAGGGCGACTACAACGAGGCGCTCGTCTTCGCCTCGGTCGCGCACGCCCCGGTCGTGTTCTTCGTGCAGAACAACCAGTGGGCCATCTCCGAGCCCAACGAGCGGCAGTTCCGCGTGCCGCCCTACCAGCGCGCCCGCGGCTTCGGCTTCCCCGGGGTGCGCGTCGACGGCAACGACGTGCTGGCTGTGTATGCCGTGACGAAACACGCGCTGCAAGAGGCCCGTTCGGGGCAGGGACCGACGCTGATCGAGGCGTTCACCTACCGGATGGGCGCGCACACGACGTCCGACGACCCGACGAAGTACCGCGTCTCGGCCGAGGTCGACCTGTGGCGCGAGAAGGACCCCATCGCGCGGATGCGTGCCTACCTCGAACGCGAGGGCATCGCGGACGCGGCGTTCTTCGACGGCCTCGACGCGGAGGCGGACGAGCTGGCCGCCGAGATCCGCACCGGCTGCCAGAACATGCCCGACCCCGAGCTGCCGACCATGTTCGACCAGGTCTACGCGGAGGCCCACCCGGTGGTCAGACGCGAACGCGAGGAGCTGATCGCCTACCACGCCGGCTTCGAGGAGGGGAACTGACATGGCAGGGCAGAAGCTCTCGCTGGCCAAGGGCCTCAACGCCGGTCTGCGCACCGCGATGGAGAAGGACGCCAAGGTCCTGCTCATGGGCGAGGACATCGGCCAGCTCGGCGGCGTGTTCCGGATCACCGAGGGGTTGCAGAAGGACTTCGGCGAGGACCGGGTCATCGACACCCCGCTCGCGGAGGCGGGGATCCTCGGCACCGCGGTCGGCCTCGCGCTGCGCGGCTACCGGCCGGTGGTGGAGATCCAGTTCGACGGGTTCATCTACCCGGCCTTCGACCAGATCGTCAGCCAGGTCGCCAAGATGCACTCCCGGTCGCTCGGCTACCTCAAGCTCCCGATGGTGATCCGGGTCCCCTATGGCGGGGGCATCGGCGCGGTCGAGCACCACAGCGAGTCCAACGAGGCCTACTTCGCGCACACCGCCGGGTTGCGCGTGGTCACCTGCAGCAACCCCGAGGACGCCTACTGGATGATCCAGCAGGCCATCGAGTCGGACGACCCGATCCTGTTCTACGAACCCAAGCGGCGCTACCACGAGCGGGGCGAGGTCGAGATCGACCAGATGGCGGGCGCGCCCCGCGGTCTGCACGAGGCCCGGGTCCTGCGCGAGGGCGCCGACGCGACCCTGGTCACCTACGGGCCGATGGTGAAGACCTGTATGGAAGCCGCCGCGGCCGCCGAGGAGGAGGGCCGTTCGCTCGAGGTCATCGACCTGCGCTCGCTGTCACCGCTGGACGTCGACGTGGTCGCCGCGTCGACGGAGAAGACCGGCCGGGTCGTCGTGGTGCACGAGGCGAGCACGTTCCTCGGCATGGGCGCCGAGATCGCGGCCGAGCTGCAGCAGCGCTGCTTCTACCACCTCGAGGCGCCGGTGCTGCGCGTCGGCGGCTACAACATCCCCTACCCGCCCAGCCGGTTCGAGGAGGAGTTCCTGCCCAACCTGGATCGCGTCCTCGACGGGGTCGACAAGGCGCTGGCCTACTGAGCCGTCCCGGCGGACAAGGAGATTCGTGACATGGGTGTGAAGAACTTCAACCTCCCCGACCCCGGTGAGGGGCTCGTCGAGGCGGAGATCGTCGGGTGGAAGGTGCAGCCCGGCGACACGGTCAAGACCAACGACATCGTGGTCGAGATCGAGACGGCGAAGTCGTTGGTGGAGCTGCCGATTCCGTGGGACGGCACGATCACCGAGCTGCTCGTGACGGAGGGCACCACGGTCGAGGTGGGGCAGCCGATCGTCTCCGTCGACGTGGCGGGCGCCGCCGGCGAGGTGCCGCCGGCCTCCTCGGAGGGTGGGGGCGACGGCGAGGAGCGGGTCGCCAACCTGGTGGGCTACGGCCCCTCCGCGTCAACGGGCAAGCGTCGCAAGCGCAAGGGGTCGGCGCCGGGCCAGGCTGCCGCCGGCGCCCAGGCCGCGATGGGCCAGGCAGGCGGGCCGGCAGCGGGGCACGCGCCCGCGCAGGCGCGGGCCGACGAGAGCGTGCAGGCCCCCGAGCCGGTCGCGCCGGCCCCCGAGCCGGTCGCGCCGGCCACCGCTCCGGCGGGGCCGGCCGGGTTCACCGCCGGTGGCAGGCCGTTGGCCAAGCCGCCGGTCCGCAAGTACGCCAAGGACCGCGGTGTCGACCTGAGCCTGGTGACGCCGTCGTCCGACGAGGGCATCATCAGCCGGGCCGACATCGACGCCTTCCTCGCCGGGGGCGCCGTGGCGGGTGCTGCGGTGACCGAGCCGGCGAGCGATGGCGCGGTCCCCGCATACGCGCCTCCGGTCTTCAGCCGCACCGGCGAGCGCGAGGTGCGCACCCCGATCAAGGGCGTGCGCAAGATGACCGCGC